>CAYYYT010000001.1:0-19023 GCA_964476105.1 uncultured Candidatus Saccharibacteria bacterium
CAGGAATAATTATGGCGACTCGTTACGAAGTTGACGAAGAAGGAAGTGTTACATTTCATCAATCCAGTGTCCCCCTTCCTGAGATTGTCGACGTGGCAACAAAACTTTTTGGCGGTATTCAAAATGTGACGATTCGATCCTGGGAAGGATCGGGAGGATCTCTCATTACGATTACAAAAAGAGAACCAACGCCTTCTCAGAAAACTCACAGAGATCTTCTTTGGGCGGCACTCTCGCGACGCTAAGGAATTCGTGAACAATTAACACGAACTTCTCCCGCCATCAGCATCACAATGCTGGTGGCGGTTTTTTATTGTATTTTTTTACGAAAGGTGTAGTCTAAAAATAGCTCCCACTTGCACCTTCACAGCTTATAAGGACTTTCAAATGAAGACAAAAATGATGGCTTTGCTGTTTGTGTTAATTGTAATGAGTAATCAATCAGCTCAATCTCAAGTATTCTTTAATCAAACAAAGACGCAAGCACCTCCCCACAATGATTGGACCAAAGAAGAGGAAATTTTTTCTGAAGTTTTAAAACTCACCATGAAAGAAATTGAAAAGAAAACTCCTTTTCGGTTTACTAAAAATAGCGATGTAAAAGCCGAATTTGTTTTAAGATTGGGAAACAGCCCCAATCCTAATGCCGGACCAATGGCCCAGTATTGGCATGAAGGCCCAACGGTTAAATTTCGGTCTTGGCTCTTAACTGAACTCTTCTTTCAGTACGGCAAACCGCTTTACAAATTAGACACTGCTACCTTAATGCAAGACCAAGCTTTGGGACAAATAATGTGGCATGAAGCCACTCACCATTTAATGAATACGGTGGCCCAAAGCCAAGGTCTAGGAATTTGGTATACTCCCGAATATATCAAAGAATTGGATAACGAGCATTGGCTCGGAGTTCATATTATTTCTGAAGGAACGGCCGAGTATATAAAATCCCTTAATTACCCCTTTGAAAAGGAACCCGATGAAAATGACTTCCCTTCGGAGGATGTGACGTCGCTCAGAATTAATTTCGAAAGAGTAGCCTATAAAGGTGGCTATTGGCTGGTCAAACCAATCTTGAAAAAACATGGTCAAGTTGGAATGATTTGGATGATGCAAAATCCCTTTGTGGCTAAATACGAAAATATGCGTCAGGCCGGGATTGATTATCAACAAAAAGCCCTAGCCCAACTCAGTTTACTAGAACAGAAAAAACCAAAAATGCATCGCGTGCCCAATAGGCTAAGATGTTTTTTATGCAACCGAAGAAGGTGACCTAAGGCAAAAACGCCGCGAACCAGCGCGCAAATCACGCTGGTTTTTTATTTCCCCGCACATATTGACACTATGCTATTTATTTAGTATATTTTTTATAGTTCCTAAAAAACTTTCTAATCCCGCAACCCTTCTGGAGACAATGCAATGACCAAGCCAATAGAACTGAATGAATTTGGACGCGCCATATGGAAGCATCAAGAAAATAAAAACCTTTTTGCAGAGCGTTCCTACAGATGGTTAGACAGAATCATCGTCCTTGATGAGTCAAATGGCCGACAAATTGTTGAGGATACAAAATTCAGCAACTTCGATTTTTCCAATTGGACTCCAATGTCAATAGAGGAATTCAGTCGAGTTAAAGAATGCTACAGAGAAATCTATAATTAAATCCCAAGACGTTCACCCCCACTTTAGCGAAAGTAGGGGGCTTTTATTTCCCCATATATATTGACACTACGATATTTTTTTAGTATAGTTTTTTTAATTTAGAACATTCCAAATTCTCGTGGCAGCTATGCCGAAATAGCAAGGAAAGGGTCTATGCCACTACCAGTAGTTCATGAAGATATTAGACATCCTTTGTGTCACAAAATACTGAAAGCCACTACACCGGATTTAAATATGCATCCATTCTTCCGTGCAGAGGCCGACCGAATTAAGGAATACAATCCCGAGGTAATTCGCGCAATAGAGTTCTTTTCACAAGATGCGGAAGAGCCATCAATACGTGATCTTCCCGAACAAGTCAAAGATTGCATAAGAAGAAAAACCTTTCGTCTGGCAATACTAGTCTACCTTCTGTTGGAATCTCAACAGCAAGTTGATGATATAGAAGAAGAAATGGAATGATGGCAAACACTTCTTAAAACATTCTTGATACAAATTTGCTAGCATCAAGCAAAAGCCCAACGCCGATGAGCGATTCTCGTAATCGCTCTTTTTATTGCATTTTTGGCTTAAAAGAGCGAGGATACTAATATGAAAACTCTTAACCATATCATTCATTTTTCCTACAAATACTTTATTAAAAAGATCTTCTTTTTAATTAACCCAGAAATCGTTCACGAAAGAACAACCAAGTTGGGGGAATTTTTTGGTAAATCTTTCATAATCAAAAAAATATTTTCATGGCTATTTGCCAAGAAAGACGCGTCAATTAAAACAGAAATTGCTGGCATTTCTTTTTTGTCACCCATTGGCCTGGCAGCTGGTTTTGACTACAAAGCCGAATTGCCTGAATTTTTACCAGCACTAGGATTTGGCTTTGGCACTGTTGGCACCCTCACCTACCAATCATACCAAGGAAACCCAGGCCCTATGCTTGGGCGACTGCCAAAATCAAAATCACTATTGGTCAATAAAGGTTTTAAAAATATGGGCGTGCAAAAAACGCTAGAAAAATTTACTGGCAAAACATTTGATTATCCGGTTGGTATTAGCATTGGCAAAACTAATACTCCGGAAATTAAAACTCAAAGCGAAGCCGTAGAGGATATTGTTTCTGCCTTTTTAGACGCCGAAAAAAGCGGCGTGCGTTTTGCCTATTACGAACTTAACATCAGTTGTCCTAATTTATTTGGTTCAATTGAATTTTACGCGCCCGCTCATCTGCAAGAACTTCTGCAAGCCGTGCAAAAGTTAAATCTGACGCGTCCTATTTTTATTAAAATGCCTATTTCTAAAACTGACCAAGAAATTTTAGCTATTATGGATGTTATTGTGCAATTTTCTTGCATTAAAGCGGTGATTATTGGCAACCTACAAACTAACCGCCAAAATCAAAACCTACACGCTGACGAGCTAGCCAAAACTGGTAAAGGAAATTTTAGCGGACTCCCCTGCCAAGAGCGTAGCGATGAATTGATTGCACTCGTTTATAAAAATTACGGCGAGCAAATAAAAATGATTGGTTGTGGTGGAACTTTTTCCGCTCAAGATGCCTATCGTAAAATAACGCTGGGCGCATCAGCTGTGCAGTTAATTACTGGACTCATTTTTGAAGGTCCACAATTAGTCGCGCAAATTAATGAAGAATTACCCGCACTTTTAAAACAAGATGGATTTACTACGATTCAAGAAGCTATTGGGTCAAAAAATTCATTGACACAAAATCATAAATAGCCTAGTATTTTTGTAGCTCCTACCACTTTTACAAAGGGCACTGTATGGCAAAGCCAAATGAACTACAAAAAGAAATTCAAAAACTCATTGATGATTGGATTCAAAAAAGAAGATTCCCCGAAAACCTAAAAGTTATTTGCCACGTAACTGTCGTTTATGGGACAGAAAATGGCACGCCGGCCTCGCAAATTATCACCGAAGAAGATAATCCAGAAAAAATCCGCAAAATGCTGATGAATGATTTTTTCACAGATACGCGTATGAAAAGCGCCGGTGTTTCTCATGCCACAACCCGAGCAATTATCCGGAAAATTCAAGGAAAAACTGCCTATCACAATGGTAGGGCTTATATCATTAACACCGTTGGAGACCTTCTTTCTTTATCCTATCATTCGTTTTATGTTCAGCGCGCCGGAGAGGGCATTAAAAAAGCTCTCAAAAAAATCCTTGCTAGCGCCAACATTCAGTGGAACTGACCAATCACCCCAAGTAATGCACTTGGGGTTTTATTATGCATCGCGTTGCCAAACATTGACATTTTGATTAAAATTTTGTAAAGTTTTGCTAGCTATTTAAAAACCGTCTCTTTCTGTAAAGGAATTTACCATGCACAAAAGTAGCACCTTAGAAGAAGTCCTCCGTGTCGGAAAAATGGTTGAAGTTTCTGTTATATCAATCGATTTGAATTATTTGGGGGAAAAATATGTTTGGATTCGTGAATATCCCAGAGTTACCAAAATAACCAAAAATAAAAAGAGAGAGATCACCAACATACGACTAGCGGGAAGATTCATCAAATCAATCAAAGTTTCAAGAGAAACAGAAGATCCTCTTCATGCCACCATACGTGGAGAAACAGTAAAAGTTAATCTTGAAATTATTCCTGACAAAATTTAAAAAAATAAAAAACCGCTCCGGCATTTGCTGAAGCGGTCTTTTTTTACTATTTTTACAAGAAAAAAGCGGCGCTGGGTAAAACCCACGCCGCATGAGAATTGTTGATTAGGATGGAATGCGCACCTCTTTCCAAAAATTGCGAACGGCAACCTCAAATTCTTCACGAGTTCCATCATTATCAATTCTCTCAGCCATTTGAGGACCAAGAATTGGCACGAACCTTTCATTGCTCGCCGCTTCTTGAGCCAAAAATTGCTCGAGAGTAATATTCCCCTCACCTTTTTGATTGCGAGCCATAGCACGTTCATGGCGATTTTTGGCGCTGGCCGTCACGTAAACAGTCAATTGATGCGGATAGCTTTGCACCTTGGCAAAATCTGCCGGCATACGAATACTATCCCAAAAAACAACAGGCGTCCGAGCTTCTCGCACGGCTACATCCATATACTTAGTCAACCAATCCTCGCCATGGCGTGCAGCTTCACTCTCAAACAATTTTCGGTAGTCATCCCGATCTGTTGACCACTGTCGATCCGTCAACATTTGAAGTAAGAGATTACTAGAGCTGACCACCGTAATGAGGTGTGCATATTCACGTAGTAAAATCTTCATCAACGTTTCTTTCCCTCCGGCCTTTTCTCCGCCCACACCAACAATAAATTTCTCTTCCATCGCTCGGTGCTGATGACCGAAAACACGTTGCGCTACCGACGATTGAGTCATGACCGATTCCTCCTAATCTAGGTTTTCAAAGAACCGAAACAAAATAACGATAAAAATATCATATCACTTATGAAAACATAATGTCAAGGATTTGGTGCAAAATAAAACCGCCCCGATGCTTCGGGGCGGTTTTAAAAAAATTAGAGCCAGTGGTTAGTTTTGTTAAAGTATTCGTCAGTGCGATCAATAATTTTTTTCATCATCACTACGCATTGTAATGGATACTTACCTACCGCAGTTTCATCAGAAAGCATCAACACATCAGCTCCATCAAATACGGCGTTAGCCACATCAGTAACTTCAGCGTAAGTTGGGTGATTTTTTTCAACCATTGAAAGCATCATTTGTGTTGCCACAATAGCTGGTTTTTTGTGCCAGTGAGCATGCTTAATTAAACTCTTTTGCAAAATAGGCAATTCTTCAATTGGCATTTCAATTCCCAAATCTCCACGCGCAATCATAATTCCGTCAGAATGTTTTAAAATGCTATCAATTTCTGGCAAGGCAATCGCGCGTTCAATTTTTGACATAATCTTTACCTTAGGACCCACAATTTTTCGTAGGTTAATGACATCTTCTGCGCTTTGTACGAATGACAAACCAACATAATCAACATTTTGCTCAGCTCCAAACGCAGCATCTTTTTTATCTTTTTCGGTTAATCCGCCGGTTGATAAGTTAGTCAAAGGAACATTAATTCCCTTCTTTGATGACAAGTGTCCACCGCGTTCAACTTTAGCATAAATTCTTCGGTCTTTAATTTCAGTAACGGTTAATTCAATCGCACCGTTTACCAAGTAAAAAGGATGACCAACCTGTACATCATCAATTAATTCTTTGGTATCAATTGGGATACAAGTTTTGTCGCCAGCATCACAATTATCAAAAGAAAAAGAATACACTTCTCCTTCTTTCATCGTGATGTCTTCTGGCAATACGCCAACACGAATTCTTGGTCCGCACAAATCTTGCAGGATTTTTACATCCTTACCAGTTTCTGCTTTTACTTTAGCAAGGTTTTCTTTCAATTCAATTAATTGCGCGTTATCAGCGTGAGCAAAATTTAATCGAGCAATTTCCATACCCGCCAATGCCATTTCTTTTAATAGTTCGTAGTCAGCAGATCGTCTGCCAACGTTCGCCATAATTTTTGGATTCATATTTTTTTGTTTTTAATTTTAAAAAATAATCAGACTCGCCAGGCCGCGGCCTGGCGCATCTTTCAACTTTTTCGTTTTAATAATAATCTTTAATCTTTTTTAAGTCGTTATGTCTGCGTAATTTTTCCAGAGCCTTTTCTTGAATTTGTCGAATTCGTTCTCGAGTTACGCCAAATTCTTCTCCGGTTTCTTCCAGCGTATGCATAACGCCATCTTCCAAACCAAAACGCATTCCTAAAATTTTTAATTCTCGACCTGTTAATTCACTAGAAATTTCTTTTAATCTCTCTTTCAATAATTTTCGAGTTGCTTCCACATTAGGTGCTAGTGTCTTATCATCCTTAATAAATTCTGCCAGAACGCTATCTTGTTTATCCTTATCTTCTCCAATCGGAGTTTCCAGCGAAATCGCCTTCTGGGCAATTTTTCTAATGTGATGAACTTTTTCAACATCCAATCCCATTTCTGAAGCAATTTCTTCCGCTAGCGGTTCACGACCCAACTCCTGCAGTAAGTTTCGGCGTAGTTTTGTATATTTAGAAACGGTTTCAATCATGTGCACAGGAATTCGAATCGTTCGCGCTTGATCAGCAATCGCACGCGTAATGGATTGCTTAATCCACCAAGTGGCGTATGTTGAGAATTTATATCCACGACGCCAATCAAACTTTTTTACCGCCTTAAAAAGTCCAAGGTTACCTTCCTGAATCAAATCAAGCAAGGTTAAATTAGGAGAGCGACCAATATATTTTTTAGCAATAGAAACTACGAGTCTTAAGTTCGCCAGCGCCAATTTATTTTTAGCATCTTCTTCTCCTAATTCAATACGCTTGGCTAATTCTTTTTCTTCTTTTGCCGATAAGAAACTTGAACGACCAATTTCTTTTAAATACATTTGAATCGGATCAATCTTTCCTACCAATAATTTTTTGCCTTTCTTTTCTTTTTTGCTTTCAAGATGCAAAAATTCTCGAACCTCTTTTAACTGCACTCCACGCTCACGCAAGACATCATACACTCGTTCTAGTTCCTCAATATTGCTTTCAACATTAGGTATAAAACTTAAGACCTCAGAAGTAGTGACGAATCCTCGTTCTTCCCCTTTTCGTAACAATGCGTTTAATTGCTCCTCTGAAACTTTAATCTTTTTTACCGGCGCGCGTTTTTGCATTTTTTTCTTTACCGGCTTAGCAATTTTCTGAGAAGTTTTTTTACCCGATGAAGCTTTTTTAACAACTATTTTTTTCTTAACTATCGGCTTTATTTTTTTATTTTTTTTCTTCATTGGTTATAGCTCTTTAGTTAATTTATTAAATTCCTCAATGAGACGGTTGACCTTTTCAATGTTATTTTCTTTTTCCGCCTCTTTTATATCGTCTGAAATTTTTTGTAACCTATTTTTTAATTCTATGTTTTTTAAGTGCAAAAGGCAAAGCGAAATTTCATCCTGACTGTCTTCCGTAAATTCAGTTTCTGGCCTTAAGGTTAACGCTGCAATCATATTTTTAAACTCTGCATCAAACTGTCCGTTTTCAAAAACCATTTTCAAATCTTTTTCAATTTCTGCTTCTTGTAATGGCGCTCGCTCTTCAACTACTTTTTTAATTTCTTGCAGAAACTTCACCATCATTTCAGAGAATAACGGATAATGTGCTTCATCAATCATACGAATATGATTAGGATTTTTAGCAATCAAAGCGACAATTTTTTCTTCCAATAATTTCTTGCGACTCTTAGCGTCTTCTACTGGCAACTCAGGTTCTGATTCTTTCAAAACGGCGGGGGCATCCTGTTTTATTTTTCCCAATTCATCCAACAAAGCTTCTTCTTTGATTCCCAATAATTCTGACAACTTGGTAATCCAGTAAGACTGCTCAATGGTATTTTGTAATTTTTTAATAACCGGTAAAATAATTTTTCCAATTTCCTTTTTCCCTTCCGGAGTTTGTTTGTTATGCTTAGCAAACGCTGAATCAAAATAATAATCCATAATGCTTCGGGCTTTTACCAAAACCTCTTCCCAAATTTTAGGATCTTTTAAAATAATTTCTGCTGGGTCGGATTTTTTTGCGCCTTCGCCATAACTCTCAATAATTCTGATATTAAAACCCTGTTCCTGTGCCATGGTAATTCCCCGACGTGTTGCTGAATCTCCGGCCACATCCATATCAAACGCTAAAATTAAATTTTCTGAATATCGTTTTAAAAGTGCTAAATGTTTTTCGGTTAAAGCAGTTCCTGAAGCCGCCACCACATTTTCAAATCCTGCTTGATGACACATAATAACATCTGTATAACCTTCGGTTACCACGCACTGATTTTGTTTTCGCACCGCTAACTTTGCATTGTTTAAGCCATATAAAATTCCGCTTTTATCGTACAGTAATGTTTGAGGAGTATTAATGTATTTGGCAACTTCTTTATCAGAACCTTGCTTAAAAACTCTACCGCCAAAACCAAGGACTTCGCCATTAATTCCAAATACCGGAAACATAATTCGGCCTCGGAAGCGATCGTAGGAATCACCCCGACCACCTTCTTTTTCAATTGCCAAACCAGCTTTTACTACTTCTTCTCGCTTATAATTTTTACCAACTAAAAAATCTGATAGACCATTCCAGGTATCTGGCGAATATCCCAAGCGCCATTTTTTGATACTTTCTTCTGAAATGCCACGCGAAAGTAAATACTCTTTTGCTTCTTTTCCGATTGAACTGGCTTCTAATTGTTTTTCAAAAAAACTACAAGCCAATTCACAAATTTCAAATAATTTTTGGCGTTCAGTTCTGAGTTGAACATTCTCTCTTTTTAATTGTACGCCGGCTTTATTGGCTAAAATGCGCAAAGCATCAGAAAATTCAACGCCTTCGATTTTCATAATAAAATCAAAGATGCTTGAACCGGCTCCGCAACCAAAACAATGCCACATCTGGCGACCAGGCGAAACAAAAAAAGATGGTTTTTTCTCTGAGTGAAAGGGGCAAACTCCCCGATAGTTGATTCCCGTTTTTGTGAGCTTAACGTAGCTAGAAACCACGTCTAAAACATTTAATTTGTTTTTAATCTCTTCTATTTGGGAATCCATATAAATATATCGTGATTATATCATAAAACCCTTAAAAATCAACTAAAAATCGCCGTGGAGCGATTTTTAGTTAATAGGTTGATATTTATGACAATTTTTTAGCTATTACTTCAAGCTCCTCCATCGTTGCCAGCTTAGCCTTTTCTGGGTTTAATTCATTAGCTTGGTTAATAGGAATTAAGTGCACGTGTACATGTGCCACGCCAAACCCTTCAACCACCAACCCCACCCGTTTGGGATTTAATTTATCTTTGAGCAAAATTGCTAAATCTTTAGCTTTCAACAAAACACTAGCATAGTGAATATCCGTTAAATCAAAAAGATAATCATCGTGTTTTTTAGGAACCAATAAGGTGTGTCCTGGATTTATTGGTTTCACATCCAAAAAAGCTAAAAAGTCTCTGTCTTCATAAATCTTCAAGCAAGGAATTTCACCCTTGATGATTTTACAAAAAATACAATTTTCCATTTATTTTACCTGATAAGTTAATGTGACGGTTGAAGTAACTTCTTGCTGACCTGTTTGAATTTGCGGAGCAACTGAATCTTTTGTCATCATTGGACCACCACCAAGACCATACATTGGCATTGGATAATTATTATATCCCTCAGAAACATTAACCAATTCTCCAATATTGATTCCGGTACGCGCTACGATTTCCTTCATTTTCATTTTAGCTTTAGCAATTGCTTGGGCACGAGCTTCAGACTGCACGCTTTCTGGCTTATCAACCACAAATTGCAAACCGCCAACATTAGTTGCGCCCAATGAAGTAGCTTTGTCCAAAATAGTATTCATCTTTGACATATCGCGAATTTTTACTTCAAGCTGTTGATCAAGTGCATAGCCCACTACTTTATTATTCATTACAGGGTAAGTTGATACTTCGTTGCCGTAGGTTGGGTTTAAGCTATACAAAGTTGTTTTAATGTCTTGATCTAAAACTCCCGCTTCTTTAATTGCGCGAGTAATAGCCAACATTTTTTCATTATTTTTTGTAACAGCATCTTGGCTTTTGGGCGCATCGGTATGAACTCCCAATGTCACCAAAGCAACATCAGGCTTGGCATAAGCCTTACCTTCTCCGGTAAAAGAAATTTCGTGGGGCAAAGTTGCGGATTTTTGATCCATGTGAACTAGGGCATAAACAAAAATACCCAGTGTCACAATGACCATAAAAACCATAGACATTTTATACACTCGATTTGAAATATCGATACTATATTTTGATTCCATAGGATAAATAATTTAATTTATTATTGATTATTATTAGTTAATTCTTTTTTCTTGCACCATCGCCTAATGATCGCATCAATACTTATTGGACCCGCTCCAACTAAAACCAAATAAGTCCAAAAGAAAAAATAAAGCATCGTTGTCTGTCCTCCATTAAGTACGGGCAAAATATTTCTTGGGGCACTCACTTTAACATAGGCAATAACCATTTCTACTGCTAAAAGAAACGCCGCTGGACGAGTTAAAAATCCAAATAAAACCAAAATACCTCCAGCAAATTCTACAATAGAAATAAACCACGACCAAGAAAATAACGGCGCCGAACCTCCAGGGAAAATAGCAATAGGAAAACCAAAGAGGGCCATGGACCCAATTAAAATAAACATCAGAGCAAAAATAATTCTGGCAACATCCAAAAAATAAGGAGCCACCCAACTCATTTTTTCTGCCATAGCTTGCAGTACCTTTTTAACCTTCATCATTTTTTGATATAACATAATACGATATATAAATTAATTTTATGTAACCGACTTTTGATTTTTAATTTCTGAAACCACTTTTCCATCATCAATTTTTACAATTTTCTCAGTCATTTTAGCATATTGCTCTTCGTGCGTCACCATCACAATGGTTTGACCCTCATTATGTAATTGATTAAAAATATCCATCACAATGGTTGAAGATTCATTATCCAAGTTAGCCGTTGGTTCATCGGCAAACAAAATTTTTGGCTGATTAGCAATGGCGCGCGCAATAGAAACTCGTTGCTGTTCTCCACCCGAAAGCTGGCTAGGTAAATTTTTTAAACGATGATCAAGGCGAACCTTTGTCAAACTAACTTTTGCTTTTTCGTAAGCAGTTTTCTTATCCATATTTTGCATCAAGAGTGGCAATGCAACATTTTCTAGCGTGGTTAATTCGGGAAGCAAGGCGTAATCTTGGAACACATACCCACAAGTAGTTAAGCGAAATTTTGAACGCTCTTCAATGTTCATACTGTGAGCATAATGACCATCAATAATAACTTCTCCGCTGGTTGGTTCATCCAAAAGACTCATTTGATACAAAAGCGTACTTTTTCCTGCGCCAGAGCGACCCATAATAGCTATAAACTCTCCCTTTTCAACTTTAAAATTAATGCCTTTAAGCACCGTGGTTTCGGTTTCTCCATCCTTAAAAGATTTTATCAAATTTTTTACTTCAATCATTGCGCGTGATTTACGATTTATAAATTATGATTTGCTAGTTTCAAGCTATTGACAATAAAAACATTATATACTATAATAGATATCATAGAAGACATACTTCTATAAGGCGTTTGAGTCACTTGAATTGCTGTCTCACTTTCTAACCCACCTTCTTTTCTTGGCCCCTCTGGCCTTTGAGCTACAAGGAGACAGTAAAACATTTGGCAATCTCGCCGAGCCCGTGGGTCATATTTGAACCCTCGGGCTTTTTTCTTGCTTTTAATTTCTACCAAGAATTGAATCTAAGGTATTTTTTTGAACAATCATTCTGCTTGGAACATATCCTGCAATAATCGTGGAAATAATCAATAATGCCATTCTAATTAAAGTTTCTCCCAATGGCGCCACCAAAATTCCGTCTGAAAATGGGAAGTTAATGGGGTGAGCTTTAAAGAATGGAACCAAAAGCAAATATACCGCTAAAAGACCAATCATTGAACCTAGTAAGGCATAAAAAATAGATTGAAAAACATAAGAAATTTCAATGGCTTGTCCATTAATTCCGATTCCCTTTAAAATTCCAATAAACTTTCGGCGCGTTAATGCGTTAATAAAAATAACAATAAAAATAGTGATAGAAGAAACGACTAAACCAATAGAACTTAAGAAATTTCCCAATGTTCTGAAAGTGTTAACAATATCTTTTAAAAATTGTGGCTGGGCATCGGCGTAGGTTTGCACCTTAGCAGAATTATTAATACCCGCCAACACTAACTTTTGCTTAAACGCAATCGGATCAACTCCTGGTTTTAAATTAATAGCAATTTCAGAAACATTATTATCATCACGACCCATTAATTCTTTTGCCTGAGAATCAATCATAAAAATTCCCCGACGAACATTATCAACTTTGCTTTTTAAAATTCCTTTAACGGTGACCTCTCGCATCGTGCCGTTGATATTTAAGCGAATTTTAGTTCCCACATACACATTTTTTAAGGCACTAAAATCGGGACTATCAATCGTCACATATTGCTTGAGCAAGAAATAGCCAACCAGCACCTTGTCATAATCATTGGGAGTTAAATAAGAACCTTCTAAAATATGCTCTCCCAAACCGGTTAATGTATCTTCTGCTAAAGGATTAATCCCCACCAATTGCGCAGAAGCTGTATTAGCCTTGTCGGTTTCTTTTTTAGTTTGATAATTAGCTTCAGCGATAACTCCCGTACTAAATCGTGGACTAAACGATTTAATATCCGGTATATCTTTTAAGATATTAATAATATTAGGACTACCTTCAATATATTTTTTATTATCTAGTCGAGAAATAATAACATCGCCGGTATATTGAGCATGATAGGCAGCAATTGACCCTTCAATTAAACCCACCAAAATTCCTGAAACCACTACCAAATTTAAAAAGGTTAAAATCATAACAAAAACAATCAGACCGGTAGTCCATTTGTTAGCACGGCGAATTTGACGAACTGCTAAAAAGAAACCTATCCTTAAATTTAGTAAAAACATATTACTTAATGATAACAATATCCCCATCCTGCAAACCAGAAAGAATCTCAACCTGACCAGAAGAAGAAATATCGCCCACCGTCACCTCTCTTTCAACTGCTTTATTGTTCTCTAAAACTCTGACAAATTTTTTGCCCTCGCGCGAAGTTACTACTCCTTGCAATACCGAAATACTATTATCTTTTTTCTCGGTAGTAATCACCACATTTGCTGTCATACCATCACGCACGCCTTCGTCGCCATCTTCAAGCTCTAATTTAATTTTGTATGTTGAAACTCCATCTTTGATAGTTTCTGATGGATCAATAGAAATAACTTTTGCTTTAAAAATTCTATCTGGACCATAGGTATCTAGCGTTACATCGGCATCATTTCCTAATTTAACCAGTGAAATATAAATTTCTGGCACATAACTTTCTATTTGAAACTTTCCTGAACTAATCATCGAAATCGCACTTTGACCTACCGTTGTTGTCCCTCCAATTTTAGCATTCACTTGAGTAATCACCCCATCCATTGGTGCTGTAATTTGACGCTTTCTAATTTGTGCTAAAATATTTTGTGCACTCGCTTGTGCCTGCCTTATCTGCGCTTCAAAAACAGCAACATCTTCTGCGCGTAAAGGAGCATTAATAACATTTAATTCATTAATCGCTTGTTGCAGACCAGCTTTAGCTGAGGTAATTCCTTGCTTTAAAGTTAACACTTCTCCTGAAGCGACATTAACACTGGCACGCTGAGCATCAAGTGAAGTCTTATCAGTAGCTGTAACCGTATAGTAAAAAATATCTTGTTCACACTGCTCTCTCATTGCTTTCAAATAGTTATAGGTGCTAGCCAAATCAATTAAAAGCCTATTAACCGCTGTATCTATTGCAGTTTGACTAGTTAAATCACTGGTATATTTCTTGGCATCAGCCAAATTGGCATCGATTCCTTTTTTAGCATCTTGAACCTTACCATCCTCAATTCCCGTATTATTAAAATAGGTTAACTGAATATAGGTTGCCAACGTTGAAGAATTATAAATTGCATCATAGGCTGATTGCAATGTTGCCAAAGAACCATCGTAAGTATTAGCAAGATCTTGGCGAGCCGTATCAATGGCATCTTGTTTAACTTTTGTATCTTCTGGCGATGGATTTGCCATGGATTGATTTAATTTCGCTTTTTGTAAATCAATACCGGCTTGCATTTCCTGATACTGAGCTGAAAGTTGAGAAACATCCTGAGAAGCTAGAATTTGATTTGCTTTTACCGTGTCGCCCACTTTTACTAAAACGCTACGCACAACTCCAGCCTGCTCAAAAGCTAAATCAATATTTTCGGTTGCGGTAATTTTTCCTGAAACCGAAACTTGTTGCAAAAATTCTCCAGGATGAATATCTGCAGTTTCGTACTTAACATCTTTTCTAATAAAAAAGAAATAAATAACTGCCACCAAAACTAAGGCGCCAACTACCCAATAAAGGGTATTTCTTTTTACTAATGTAGGTTTAATTTTTATCATAGATTATGTTCCTTTATTTTACCTAATTTTACCCACCTTAGCAAATCAAATCATCCACTGTTTAACCTAAAAATTCCACCAAAAAACGCGCCACCAGCGCGTTTTATCAAAATTCGCATTTTTTCTCTAAAAGAGAGGCTATTTTAACTCCGAAATCATCGATAAATTCTGTTATTTCCCCCGCATTATCAATGGGGTTAATCGCCCATTCTAAAGCCTTTTTCATTTTTGTCTCATGCTCTGGAAAGTATTTTGAAAAAAGTTGATAGGAAGGATAAAGGTCTCGCGTAAAAACTTTCTCTTGATCCATAACCAGCAAAAATCCTGCACGAATAATTCTTTTCATAGCAAATCGACACCAATATCCAATGTCGTCAACAGAAGAACTTTGCGTAATTTTATTTTTTGCATTTTCTAATGCCCTTCTCAGATTTGCATGTGAAATAATTTGGCGAACTGTTTTCTCGTCTGGACGAAATGACTCTATTTTAAAAGCAATATCTTCACCATAAATACAAATACTTTGCGTTTTAATCGTAAACCTATTTATAAATTCGCTATCTGAAGAAAAAAGATTTTCATAATAAATAAAACCAAATTCTATGCCCTCTACAAAGGGAAATTTTTCTTTCAAACTTTTCTGTGTTTCTTTTACCCAACTACGATCTATGTCTTTTATGTCTTTAGAAATTATCGCAAAAGTATCCACATCCGATATGTTTTTAATTGCCTCTCCACGCGACACCGAACCCCGAACATAAATACTTAAAACAATATCTCCTAGGTTTTTTATATAAAAATTTTTTACTTCTTCAACCACCTCCTTCCATGGAGAAATTATTTTTTCTAAAGAAGCTTCATTAACGATGAAGCCATTTTCGTCCGTTGTTAAAATTTTGCCAATATTTTTAATTTCAGACATTTTATAATCAAAAAATGTAGTGCGGAGGGAGTGAGAGTCGAACTCACTTGCCCCTTTCGAGGCACGCCTTTCCAGGGCGTTGCACCAGCCGTTATGCGCCCCCTCCCTATTTAGATTAACGATAAAAGAGAATTCCAAAAAAGATAATAGCAATTACGATACGATATATTCCAAACCAAACAAACGAATGGTTTTTAATATATCGCAAAAACCAAATAATAGAAAGCGTGGCCACTAAAAATGAAACAATAAATCCCGTTAATAAAATATGAAATTCAGTTTGAGAAAAAGAAAGACCACTTTTTATTAAATCATATCCTGTTGCGACTATCATAGTTGGTATCGCTAGTAAAAAAGAAAATTCAACAATATCTTCTCGCTTCATTCCCATCACAAGCCCCGCTACAATGGTAGCGCCACTACGAGAAACACCAGGAATAATTGCCAAGGATTGTGCCAAACCAACCAAAAAAGATTTTTTGTAATTTAATTCTTTCGGTTCTTTTAATTTTTTTGCGTACCAGTATTCAAATACCAAAAGCGCAACGCCTCCCAATAAAAATGACCACAAAACCAGCGCGACATTCCCCAATAAAAAACTTTTTAAAATTTTATAAAGCAAAAAACCAATCACTGCCGTTGGCAGAAAAGCTATAAAAACTTTTTTCCAAAGCTCACGGGTAAAAAATAATTTTCTCCAATATAAAATGACTACCGCTAAAATGGCGCCGGATTGAACGACGATTTCAAAAGTTTTAGTAAAATCAGCGTCGGAAATGCCAAAAAATTTACTTGCCAAAATCATATGGCCCGTAGAAGAAATGGGCAAAAATTCAGTTAAACCTTCAATGATACCTAAAAAAATTGCTTGAAAAAATGTCATATCATTAGACTTCCATATCTCTTAATATTTTTATGCGTTCTGCAATTGGTGGATGCGTAGAAAATAATTGAATAAACCAATTCTTACTTTGATCTTCTTTAAAAGGAGATTCTATAAACAAGTGACTGGTGGCTGTATTAGCACTTGGCATTGGCGAAGCATCTTGAGCAATTTTTTCTAAAGCGCTGGCCAGTCCTTCAGGATAGCGCGTCAACAAAGCACCATCAGCATCGGCTAAAAATTCTCGCTTACGCGAAATAGCCAATTGAATCAAAGTAGCAGCAATGGGCGCCAAAATCGCTGCCAAAATACCAGCGATAAGCAAAATTCCACCGCCATTATTTTCCCGGTCATCACTGCTACGCGCGCCACCCCAAAAACTAATTCTCAAAAAGAAATTAGCTAGCAAAGAAACAACTCCTGCCAAAACAACTACCACCGTAGAGAGCAACATATCTTGATTTCCGATATGGGATAATTCGTGCGCTAACACACCTTCTAGCTCTGTCTTATCTAATCTATCTAATAATCCCTGGGTTACGGCAATAACGGCGTGATTTTTATTACGACCCGTGGCAAAAGCATTAGGTTGGCGTTCGGCGATAATATAAATTTTGGGCAACGGCAAGCCAGCAGTAATACACAAATTTTCTACCAAACGATAAAGTTCTGGGTTATCTTTTTTTTCAATAGGCACAGCACCAGCCATTGTTAAAACTAAAACATCGGAAAACCAATAACTCGAAAAACTCGTAATAATGCTTAAAACTATCGCAATATACAAAATACTATCATTGCCTAAGATATTGCTAAACAGCCACCCCACCCCAATGACAAAAACCAAAAACCCGGTTAAGAGTAACCAAGTTTTAAAAACATTCGCATCGGCATTTTTATAAATTGAGGGCATTTTAAAATTTCACAGCAACGGGGTTGCGTTCGCTTTCGCTTTGAGTTTGGAAAAGTTCCATTTGTTTAAAACCAAAAGCGTTTGCCAAAAGATTGGCTGGAAAGCTTTCTATTTTAATATTAAGATCGCGGACATTAGTATTATAAAATCTTCGCGCAGCTTGAATTTTATTCTCCGTATCACTTAGCTCTTCTTGAAGCGCCATAAAATTTTCTGAAGCCTTTAATTCTGGATAACTTTCCGAAACCGCAAACAAACTCTTTAAAGTCCCTGAAAGCATATTTTCTGCTTCACCTTTAGCCTGCATACCCTGAGCATTCATAGCTGCAGCACGAGCCTCGGTCACTTTTTCAAAAACTTCTTTTTCGTGAGTGGCGTAACCTTTAACAGTTTCCACTAAATTAGGAATTAAATCATAACGCCTTTTAAGCTGCACATCAATATCTGACCAAGCTTCCTTAGCACGATTTTTTAAAACTACTAAACCATTGTAATTTAAAATAACCCAGAGAATGAGCGCGACAACAACTAATAAAATAATAAGAGGAATAAGTGCCATAATGTTGAATTTTAAATTTGAAATTTACAATTTGAAATCAATTTGAAATAACAAATTTAAAATTAATTTTATTTTCTATATTTTCTTGCAAATTTTGGATACGCCAAAATTTTATGCAAGCCCGTAGCAAAGCGGAGGTAAATATATAAATCACAAAATTTTATTTTGACCGCTAGAAATAAAATTTTGGAGCGCGAAGCGCGTATGGGCTTTGCCCATTGATTTCTATTTTTGTGAATTTTCTATCCAACTATTTAATAATGGATACTGAATAACAAACTTATAATTAAATAATTTTAAGAGCATTAAAAAATCTGGTAACTCTTCTCGAAGTTTTTGGGGGCCCGTAAACACCTCCCAAAGTTGTTTTCCCAAATTTTTGGTATAGTGATGCAAAATTTCATAGTCAGCCTTTTTTCGCAAATAGACCATAATTTGCTTAAACTCTCCGCGATCCAGCCAAATGCCTTGGCAATGCTTACAAAAATCTACCTTAACATTTGATTCATCATACCCCACCTCCACTAAACCGGCGCGACAATTCGGACAGTGGCGATACGTTTTGGAAAGCTTAAACCTTCCCTTATCGCGCCACAAATCAACATCAACCCAATTTAACTGCTCGTCTTTTTTATCTTTTGCGTACAGCAATTCGTTTTTATCAAACCAAATACCAAAACACTCGGGACAATAATCAACTTCGGTATTGTAAAATAGTATCTTTTGCAATGGCCCGTGATGATTAGGACAATCCATAATTTTAATATAACCTGTAAATAATAATCTAGGTTAAGTTTATCAAAAATAGGATTTTATACAAGAAAATAGCGGCGCTTGCAAGCGCCGCTATTTTCATCAAAATTTTAATTAAACAGTTTTCGAGCCTCATTCCAAATATCTGGTCTATCCTGATTTTCTTTGAGCCAATACCACCACAGATTTTAGTCTTCCAGTAAAAATCTTTACAAAACCCTCGGTTTTGTAAGAAATCCTACACGGGAAAAATCCTTTTTCCCGACCCCTTTTG
>CAYYYT010000002.1:0-18452 GCA_964476105.1 uncultured Candidatus Saccharibacteria bacterium
GTTATCCCAAGTATTGTTGGTGGCTCTCGAGCCATTACAGCTTCAACCAGTATTAATAATATTACTAAGAATTTGCAAGTAGTTTATAGTTTTACGACGCAAAGTATAGGGTTTCACTATGGAGCGCAGGTTGGTGCTGGGGGGCTTGATATGGGTAACGGTAGTCAGGTTTTAGGTAATGTATTTTCTAATGGCAATGTAACAGGTTCGGGAACGATTAATAATAATTTAGTGGTAGCAAGCAATGGCAATGGAATTAATGGTCCATCGGTACTTGGTAGTGTGACAGCTTATAATTGCCTAAATCCAACTACGGTTGGCGGAAGTTTAACTTATGTGACGGGCGGAAGTCATACCTGTGCGGTGACTGGCTCAACTACCGTGCAGTCGACAGCGATTTCTCCTCAACCATTACCTATTTCACAAGCTCAAATTGATGGCTGGATTGCTGAAGCGACAAATAGCGGAACTATAACTGGTGACTATGATATAAACAATAATCAAACTCAGTCATTAGGTCCCCAAAAAATTACCGGGAATTTACATATGGGAAATAATTCTGTGCTGAATGTAACAGGAACACTCTATGTTCAAGGAAATTTAGAATTTGGTAATAATGATACGATTAACTTAGACCCATCGTTTGGATCTTTGGGGGGAACGATTGTAGTTGACGGAACGATTGATACGGGAAATAGTACAACCTTTAATGGCTCGGGTCAGGCAGGAAGTTATGTCCTGATTATTTCTACTAGCAATTCTTCATCGGCTATTAGAATTGCTAACAATGCCACAGGAGCTATTTTTTACGCTAGCAACGGAACGGTTACGATTGATAATAATGTGAGTGTTCAAGAGTTGACGGGTTATCGAATTAAGATGAATAATAATTCAACGGTAACTTATAGTAGTGGTTTACAAAATGTCTTATTTACCGATGGGCCGGGTGGTGTTTGGGAAGTAGTAAGTTGGCAAGAGCAGTAGTTTTTGTTTTTAAAAAACAGTGGAGAATTTTTACTTTTCTTTATTTTTCAATTCAATTATAATATAAGATAATGGCTAAATTTTTAGACTTAAATCCAGAAGTTTTTGCAATTGATATTAATGATTTATCGTTGCGAATGGTCAAGCTCAGAAAATCTGGAGCCAGTTTTAAAGTTAGCTCGTATAGTGATTTAAAGATTCGTCCAGGAATTATTAAGGATGGCGTTATTCAAGAACAAGAAGAATTGATAAAAATTATTCGATTGGCTTGTTCTTCGGTGCACGGTAAAAGATTAGGTACTAAATACGTGATTGTTTCATTGCCAGAAGAAAAATCATTTTCTCAGATTATTCAAATAGCAAAAATGACTCCGGAAGAATTAAAAACTGCCGTTCCGTATGAGGCGGAAAATTATATTCCACTACCAATTGATAAAGTGTATTTAGATTATCAAGTTATTGGTGAGCATAGAAATGACCCTAGTAAATTGGATTTATTAGTTAATGTGATACCTAAACCCATTATTGATGCTTATGTTGATACGATTAAAAAAGCAAATTTAATTCCCTGTATTTTAGAAGTTGAATCGCAGGCAATTGTGCGTGCTCTGATGAAAATGGGAGAAAATCACCCTTCAACTATTTTTATTGATTTTGGAGAAACAAAAACCAGTTTTATTATTGTTGCTGGAAATTCCATTCGTTTTACTTCTTCTATTCCTGTTTCTTCACAACAATTAACGCAGGCAATTGCAGAAAACTTAGGGCTTTTCTTTGAAAAGGCAGAAGAATTAAAAACAACCTACGGACTAAAAGTTCAACCGGAAGAAAACTATGATATTAGAAAAATTATGGAGCCGATTTTAAATGAATTAATTTTACAGGTGAAGCGCTATATTGCTTTCTATCAGGGTCACGCAGGACGAGATTATTCCTCAGCTGAAGGGGGGGCTATTGAAAAAATCGTGCTATGTGGAGGGGGTGCAAATTTAAAAGGTCTACCAGAATTTTTATTTGCTGGTTTGCAGATTCGGGTGGAAATTGGTGATCCCTTGGTTAATCTTTCAGTTTCTAAAAATGTCAGGTGGCGTTTAATTCCTCAACAAAAAGTATTATCGTTTTCTACTGCGATTGGGTTAGCACTGCGCGCCGCGGATTATAAAAATTCGGAAGACGGTCGCATTCTTTAGAATATTTTTTATGATCAATCTTTTACCGCCAAAAGAAAAAGAAGAACTATTATTGCAAAAATACAAGCGATTGGTGATTGTATTGGGCAATGTGTTTTTAATTTCCACGATTTGTCTAGCTCTTATGCTTTTTGCTTTAAAGTACTATGTATTATCAGAAATTAGTTTTCAAAATTTAAACCTAGAATTAGCTGAGCAAAAATATATTACTGATGGAACGATGCCTTTTAAGGAAATGATTAAGCAATACAACGCTTCGCTGGTGAAAATAGATGGCTTTTATAAAAAATCAACCTATATCACTGATATTTTGCAGAATGTCTTAGAGATAAATCGTCCCGCCGGTATGTATTTTAAGGATATTTCTGTTGATAGGACTAAGAGTACTCCTGGCCTGCCAGCTCCCGATGGTGTTAAAGTAGTAATTTCAGGCTTCAGTGCTTCGCGCGAAGGATTATTGTCTTTTAAGGGTGCGTTAGAAAAAAATCCGAAAATTAAAAATGTTTCTTTTCCTCCTCAGAATTGGGTTAAGGATAAGGACATTGATTTTGAGGTAACATTTGAAAATAAATAAGGTTATGGAAACTAAAAAAGCGATTTATCAAATTATCTTCCTTTTTGTCTTAATTATCGGAGCTTTAATTGGCCTCGCAATTTATCCTATTATTAGTGATATTCAGGCAAGTGCTGATCAAATTCTGTCGGATCGTGGTCAGGTGATTTTTATTGATGCCGAAAATAGAGAATTAAATAGCTTTAAAAAAGAATACAAAGAATATCAAGTTAATCTTGCTAAGTCGGATCAATTATTTGCTGATGCAAAAAATCCCATTGATTTTATCAAATTCTTAGAAAAAATTGGCTCTGATGCACAAATAACTTCAGAAATTAATTTAGTGCCAGTTTCAAGTGATATGAGTGGTGGCGCTAATCCAAAAATGTTTTTTAAGATTCATGCCCGTGGTAATTTTTTGGATGTTTTAGTTTTTTTAAAGAAAATGGAATCAGGTCAGTATTTAATTACGGTTGATAGCGCAAAAATGAAGAAATTTGATAGGGAAAATAGTCAATCTAGTGATCCAACCAAGAAGAAAAATCTTGTGCCAAGCGATATTGTCGATGCAGATTTTTCAATTAATGTATTAAGTAACACTCCTCATTCATGAAGTTTTCTAAATCATCTTTGAGTTATCAAAATATATTGAATGGAATTAAGAATGGTGCTAAAAATATAGTATGGTTCTTTGCACAGGGCGCATTTTTCTTTATCTTAATTTTCTTGTTGCTGGAAGTATTATTGGGAGAGTATCTTTTTTATCAATATATTTTAGTTGCTAAAACAAAAGAGCCAGAGGTAACCACGCTTCCGGTTAGGTTTAAAAAAGAAGTTTACCAATCGGTACTTAAGGAGTGGGAAAAAAGAGAAAGCGTCTTTAGTCAGGCTGTGCGAGAGAAATATACAAATCCCTTTAACTAGATTCGCCATGTCGATCGTTCTGAGAGCGTGGAGTATTTAAAAATAAATGAAATTAATCATAAAAAATATGGATGATTTACCAAAAGTTAAAAAAGTAATGTTAATCGAGGATGATGCGGCAATTTTAGATGTTTATAAAACCATTCTTGAGAAAGAAGGTTTTGTGGTGCAAACGTTTAGTTTGGGAATGGAAGCAATGAAAGCGATTAAAGAAACTCGACTCAGTCCCTTCGATCGTCCCGACGTTGTATTGCTTGATTTGATTTTGCCAGATATGAGTGGAATAGAAGTTTTGCGAGAGGTAAAGGGTAATGACGAAACGCGCGGTATCAAGGTATTTATTTTCACCAATGAAGAAGGTGTAGAATCAACCATTCCAGCAGAAATTAAGCCCGATAAATATGTTATTAAAGCGAATATAACACCAACTGATTTAGCTGAGCTTTTAAAAAAGGAACTTATATAATAATCAAATGAAAATAAAAGCCTATTTGCTTTTGGTGCGAATGGGCTTTTATGTTAATGGATAAATAATTAATATAAAGTGTATGGATTTAAAAAATAAAACATTTATTTTAACAGGCGCAGCGCGTATTGGGCAAACCATCGCACAAGAATTAAAAAATCGTGGTGCCAATTTAGTAATTACTTATTTAAAAAATGAATCTGAGGCGGGGGATTTGGGTTTACCAGTACAAGCTGATATTTCCAAAAAAGAAGATATTGTGCGCGTCGTTGCTTTTGCTCAAGAAAAATTTGGTAGTGTAGATGGGGTGATTCATATGGCAGCCATTTATGAAAAATCTCTCTGGGAAAATATGGATGAAGAAGCTTGGGAAAAAAATATGAACATTATTGCGAAGAGTTCTTATTTATTAGGGAAAATTGCGGGTGATCAAATGCTAAAAAATACCGGAGAGGTTAAGGGAAAAATGATTTTCTTTTCTGATTGGTCGGTCTTAACTCGTCCTTATAAAGAATATCTAGCTTATAATGTTGCCAAATCAGCTGTGGTTGGATTAACCAAATCATTAGCTAAAGAGTTGGCGCCCCATATTTTAATTAATGCTATTGCACCAGGACCTATTATTCGTCCACCAGATTTAACCGATTCCGAAAATGAAGAAGCTATGGCAGGAACATTGCTGAATCGATGGGGAGGCGCCGATGAAATTGCTAAGGGAGTTTTATATTTACTAGACGCAGATTTTGTTACCGGTCAGATTTTAACCATTGATGGCGGTAGAACTATTGCTTAATTGCTCTTGTGGATAACTTGCTCTGGTATCGTGGTATAATAAAGAAAAGGCCGATATTCGTCTATATAATTAATAGATACCACATCTATGCAAAAATTAACTGTCGCAGATATGGTCGCCCTTGTATTATTAGTTGTAGGGGGACTTAATTGGGGACTCGTTGGTTTAGCAGATTATAATTTAGTAGATATGATATTTGGTCCAGGTTCTTTGCTGGCTCGTTTGGTGTATGTTTTAGTGGGTTTGTCAGCAGTGTATGTCGCCTGGCTTTGGATGAAGCTCGAAAGAAAATAAGAGATCAACAAAAAACAGTCTTTGAGGACTGTTTTTTGTTTTTATTTTTTTACGGAATTATCGTTTCTTTTTCTTAGCTGTTTTTTTGGTGGTCTTTTTTGATTTTGCTTTTGTAGCTTTCTTTTTTGTAGCCATGGTTAAAAAATAATTATTTTTTTCTCGGCCTTTACATTATTATAACAGGGTATTTTTTTCTGCAACAGTGTATAACTTTTTTCAAGGTAAAAAAAATTCGCCAACGGCGAATTTTTTTGAAAAAGATTATCGGTTGAATCGTGGTGGCTTTTTCTTTGACCAGCATTCTCGACAGTAGATTGGTCTGTCTGGGGCTGGTTCAAAAGGTAATTTATTAATTTCAGAACCGCATTCTGAACATTTCCAATTACCTTCAACCATTGGTCGTGGAGCAAATCCTCCAGCGCCATTATTATCTTTATTGAACATTTTGTTTCGTCTTTTTAATATATTAACGACCTTTGACGAAAAGTCGTCATAGTTTACCACGACTTATTGTCTAGCTTAATTATACCCCCTTGAAAAGTCATGTCAATTATTTAGAGAATTGATTTTTAAGGTTTAGCAGTTTAGTATGAATAAGAGGAGTTGTTATTATCTTTTTATTATGAAAAAAATATTTTTGTGGGTATCGGTAATTTTATTTTTAGCAGTATTAATTTTTACGCTTTGGACAAAGCTATTTTATGTAAAAGTTTCAGTGCATCTTGAACCTAAACAACCCATGGTTGAAACGGGTTTTGGAGTTTCTGTTACAAGCCCAAGACCAGAAGAAGTTATTACTTCTCCGTTAAAAATTTCAGGATACGTTAATGGCGATGGTTGGATGGGCTTTGAAGGTCAGGTAGGAACGGTGACGCTAGTAGATGAAAAAAATGAAAAATTAGCACAAACTTTTTTGCCTGCTAGTAAGGATTGGATGAAATTGCCAACCTATTTTGAAACAACATTATCTTTTTTGAAACCAAAAACGGCTACGGGGACTCTTATTTTCCGTAATGAGAATGCTAGTGGCGAGCCGTCAAAGGATAAGACTTACAATTTACCGGTTCGCTTTAGATAATTTTTTCTATGAAATTTCATATTTCTAAAAAATCAAAACTCAGTAATGCTCGTCTTGGGCAGATTGAAACTGAACACGGAGTTATTGAAACTCCGTCTTTTGTGCCAGTGGCAACTCAGGCGGTGGTAAAAACCTTAACCAGTCAGGATGTTCTTGAAACGAATTCACAAGTTTTAATTTGTAATACGTTTCACTTGCATTTAAAGCCCGGAGAAGAAATTGTCAAAAAGGCTGGCGGAATCCATGAGTTTGCCAATTTAAAAAAACCACTTATGACGGATTCGGGTGGGTTTCAAGTATTTTCCTTGGGGTTTGGCCGTGATCATGGTGTGGGAAAAATTGATAATGCTAAAGATAAAAAGAAAGTCATTAAAATAAAAACCCAGCCACAAAATTTAAAAATTATGAAAGATGGAGTGTATTTTAAATCACCCATTGATGGTCGGGAACTTTTTTTGGGCCCAAAAGAATCTATGAAAATTCAGCAAAAATTAGGTGCTGATATTATTTTTGTTTTTGATGAATGCACCTCGCCTTTGGCTGATTATGAATACACCAAAAAATCACTAGAAAAAACTCACCAATGGGCGAAAATTTGTTTAGATGAGCATAATGCTTATAGGCAAAAATCAAAATCATCGCAGGCGCTCTATGGCATTGTGCAAGGTGGAAAATATCAAGATTTACGTCTTGAGTCGGCAAAATGTATTGGCGCTATGGACTTTGATGGCTTTGGTATTGGCGGAGAATTTGGTAACGATAAAAAGCAAATGCCCAAAATGCTTAATTGGGTAATGGCACATTTACCAGAAAAAAAGCCCCGCCATTTATTGGGTATTGGAAAATTAGAAGATATTGAAAAAATTATTAAATGTGGAGTTGATACTTTTGACTGTACGGTGCCAACCCATTATGCGCGTCGCGGAATCGCCTTCACTTCCACGGGAAAATTAAACTTAAAACAAACCAAGTTTTTAAAAAAGCGAGAACCGCTGGATAAAAATTGCGTTTGCAAGGTTTGTTTAAAATATACTAAATCCTATATTTGTCATTTACTTAAGGCGGGGGAGATTACGGGAATGAGTCTTTTGACGTTTCATAATTTACACTATTTTAATAATTATGTTGCTCAAATCCGCGCCAAGATTAAACGCGGAGAGATTTAAAAGATTATCAAAGTAATAAAAAGGCCCGTTTTAAGACGGGCCTTGCACTCCATAGCAGAGGCTGGCAAGAAGTCTTTTTCTTGCATTGGGAAATTTTTTTTCGTATTCAGGATGCACTTTGCCGAGTTTGTAAAGCTTGCCGTTTTCGTCTGAAAATAAATCCCTGCCAGGATAATAAGCTACAATTCTTGCTGTTTCTATTGATTCTCCATTAAATCCCATGACGGGATTGTAAATTCTCCCCTGAAAATATATGTTATTTTCAGGATCTTCTGGATTTTTGACAATGAGCCACTCCTCAATGATAGCAAACATAATTCTTTTGGCCATAAAATCCTCTTCTGAGAAGTGAAATTGAATGAGTTTTATAAATAATAAGTCTTCAACTATAAACTGTCAATGCACTGATTTGGTTTACATTTATTTTTCCAGTGACTATAATCAATACATGGATGAATTAAAAAACAAATTACAAAATCTTAAAGAAAGTCAGGCAAAATTGCGGAAAGAAATGCGAGAAAAAACCGTAGGTTATATTTTGGCAGCATTGGGACTTGTGGCCGGATTGGCGTGGAACGAAGCTATAAAATCGCTTATTGAACAGTTTTTACCATTATCGGGAAGTGGATTGGTTATTAAGTTTTTGTATGCCGTAATAATAACCTTTGTTGTGGTTACTTTGAGTATGTATTTAATTAAAATGAATAACGCCGATGAATAAAAAAATCGAATTACCAATATTGCCTTACGCTTACGATGCAATGGAACCCGTGATTTCTCGCGAAATTATGGAGCTTCATCACAGCAAGCATCACGCAACCTATATCAAAAACCTCAATGATGCTTTAGATAAATTTCCAGAACTTTTTGAAAAGTCAGCCGAAGAATTGTTAAAAAATCTTGATGCGATTCCGGAAGAAATTCGCGCGACGGTTATCAATAACGGTGGCGGACATATAAACCACTCAATGTTTTGGGAAATAATGACGATGCCCAATCAGGGAGGCGCGCCTTCTGGCAAACTAGCCGAAGCAATAGATAAGGCGTTTGGTAGTTTTGAAGAATTTAAAAATAAATTTAATGATGCTGGCGCGAAAAGATTTGGGTCGGGTTGGGTGTGGCTGGTAAAAAACCAGCAAGGCGATTTAGAAATTATTTCTACTGCCAATCAAGACAGTCCTCTCAGTAAAGGGTACGAAGTTATTTTGGGTAACGATGTTTGGGAACACGCTTACTATTTGCAATACAAAAATGTACGCTTAGATTATTTAAAAGCGTGGTGGCAGGTGGTAAATTGGGAAAAAATAAATTCATTATTTAATTCATAAACCAATGATTACATTAAAAGAAGTTCGTCAGCATCCACAAATTTTGGAATTTATCCAACAAACTGAAGAAGCGATGGAAGCTCTTTCTTATACTAATCACGGCTTGCGTCATTCTACGGTAGTAGCAGAGCGTGCCATGCAACTTGCTCGGGAAATTGGTCTTTCGCCACGCGAAGCAGAACTTTCAGCCATTGCCGGATTTTGCCATGATATGGGAAACTTTTTAACCAGAACTTTTCACCATTTTTTTGGCGCTCAACTTTTCAGCCAAGTTTTTATGGGAAAGTTTGAACCCCGAGAATTAGCGATGATTATGCAGGCGATTTCCAACCACGATAAAGAAGAAATGAATTTTACCCATGCAATTTCAGCAATTTTGGTGTTGGCGGACAAATCAGATGTGGATCGATCGCGTGTAGTAAAGCAAGACCCAGAACACTTTAAAACCGATATTCATGATCGTGTAAATTATGCCGCGACGGAAAGTAAAATTAAGGTTAATAAACTAAAAAAGAAAATCACCTTAACGTTAAAAATTGATACTAATTTTTGCCCGATTATGGAATATTTTGAAATTTTTACCGAACGCATGGTTTTTTGTCGAAAAGCGGCGCAGTTTTTGGGATATGATTTTGGAATTGTGATTAATAAATTCAGGTTGCTGTAATATGTCCGATCGAAAAGATTTCTTTGTAATTTGCGACAATGTGCGCAGTTTGGAAAATGTGGGGTCTATTTTTAGAACAGCCGACGCGCTTGGAGTCACTAAGATATTTTTATGTGGCATTTCGGGAACTCCGCCAGAGCAAAAAATATCAAAGACGGCTTTAGGAGCTGAAAAGGTGATTCCTTGGGAGTATTATAAGCAAACCTGGAGACTACTGGAAAAATTAAAAAAAGAAGGCGTGATGATTGTGGCGCTTGAGCAAGATAAAAAAAGCATTGATATTAAACATTTTGTGCCCAAATTTCCTTTAGCATTAATAGTGGGGCATGAAGTAAAGGGAATTTCTCCTAAAACCTTAAGTAAGGCTGATGCGATTGTGCATTTGCCAATGCTTGGAGAAAAAGAATCATTAAATGTTTCTGTCGCTTTTGGGGTAGCAGGTTATCACATAGCAAAATATTATTAATATGTTTATTCAATGACTCAAGATCCACAACTGGAAGTATTAATAAATCTATTAAATGACCCTCGATACGTGGCGCTTTTTGTGTGCCTTGCTTTATGGGCATTGCTTTGGAAGGGTTTTGCACTTTGGCGCGCAGCACATAATCATCAAATGCGATGGTTTGTGGTACTTTTGGTGCTTAATACCTTTGGCATTTTAGAAATCGTTTATCTTTTTTATTTTCAAAAGAAAAAGACAAATTCTTCTGAGAATACGCCAGAAATTCCCAAGAAATAATCGGGAAGATATTGTGTATGGAATTTTCACTCACGACAAAACAAAAAATAATACTTAGCGGTATTATTTTTTTAGTTTGGGTAAATGTATTGGCATGGAGGGAAGTGGCTTTTGTGGCAACTTGGCATTTTTTAAAAGTAGAGGTTCTCGATATTGGTCAGGGAGATTCTATTTTTATTCAAACGCCAGATCGTCGGAGTATTTTGGTTGATGGTGGGCCTGGCACATCTGTTATGGAAAAATTGTCGCGCGAGTTGCCATTTTGGAATAAACATCTTGATGTGGTTATTTTAACGCATCCCGACCAAGATCATTTATTAGGTTTGTTTTCAGTTTTAGAAAAATATAAAGTGGATTATATTGTTTGGACAGGAATTGTTCGCGATGGCGCCAATTATCAAACCTGGACCAATCTTTTGGAAAAAAAGAGAAAAGAAGGTAGTAAAATTATTTTTGCTGATAGTAATACGATTATCCGCAATAATCAGACGGCCTTAACCGTCATTCATCCATTGCACAATCTTTCAGGAATATTTTTTGGCAAAGCGGATAATGATACCGGTATTGTTTCTCGTCTTGCCTATGGAAAAAATGCTTTTTTACTAACGGCAGATGTTTCCTTTGATGTTGAAAAAGAATTGCTCAAAGAAAAGGCAGATATTTCTGCAGATGTTTTAAAGGTGGCGCACCACGGGTCAAAATATTCCAGTAGTGAAGATTTTTTACAGGCCGTGCATCCAACCTGGGCAGCCATTTCCGTTGGTAAAAATAATACCTACGGGCATCCGACGCCGGAAGTTTTGCAAAAGCTAGCAAAATTTGATATAAAAACCCTAAGAACTGATGAAAGTGGTAACATTACTTTTTTAAGTGATGGCAGTGATATCCATATCATTACAAGTAAACCATAACATATTATGACACAACATACTTTGCAAAGAACTTTGGTGCTTTTAAAACCCGACGCCATTCATCGTGGCATTGTTGGTGATATTTTACATCGTTTTGAGCGTGTGGGTGCAAAAATGGTGGGATTAAAATTATTAGTTTCTGATAAGGACACCGCTTCACGCCATTATACTGAAGATTTGGCTCAGAGAAGAGGGGAGGAGGTAAGAAATATGATGATTGAGATGATAACTTCTGGACCTGTGATTGCCATTGTGTATGAAGGAATTGAAATTATAGAAATTGTTAGAAAGTTAGTTGGTTCAACTGAACCAAGGGTATCGGCGCCCGGTACGATTCGCGGAGATTTTTCCCATATTTCTTATGAATATGCGAGTGCGAAAAAAATTCCGGTGATGAATTTAATTCACGCTTCAACATCACAAGAAGAAGCCGAAGTGGAAATTGCGGTTTGGTTCAAGCCGGAAGAATTAGTTAATCACACACCCGATTACACCAAGCTTACTCTTTCAGAGAAATAATTTTTAAAAGAAGGTGGCGCCAGTTTTGTTTATCATAATTATTTGTATGGTAGACGAAATTGGCGTTACTTTTCCGCTCATTAACAAGGAGCTTTTCGATGCCCATTCGCAAGATGGAACGAGATAGTTTTCTTTCTTCAGATGTAAGAATTTTGGCAGTCAACCTGGAATCTGGTTTTACCATAAACACAAGAACTCTTGAACTTTTCAAGGTTCGAATGGTTAGTATTAACTTTCCATCAGTGTTGTTTGCTCGCCCTAAAGGAACAATAATTTCTGGTCGGTATCAGATCCTTGCTTCTGAGGTGAAAAATGAATGTGCTCCCGCGATATTTTTGGATACTGATAATGGTCCAGAAATCCCAGCTCAAGCCGTATTTCAATTATTAAGGGAGGATAAGCTTCCAAAGAAGCAAATTATCACTGCTTTCGTAGCTTTTGACGGAGAAGAACTTGGCAGACTTGATTTTTGGTGGAATAATCGTCTTGGAGGCTGGTCTTTTGACCTGCGTTCATTTAATGATTCTCCCATACCCAAAGGGAATTGGTGTTTAGAGCCAGTGCCAGCAGAAATGTCTTGCTAGGGTTTGCCCCCGCCTGATAATAGGGGGCTTTTTTGTGGATAAATTTATCTTGACGGAAATTTTTAAAAAATTAGAATAATAATAGCTCTGACTTTTTGATATTAAGATTCTATATTAACTTATTTTAGGGAATTCTATATTGGTTTTGACCTTGGTCAAAGCTTGCGAATACCCATGTTAGATTTCAATAGAAATCTAATCATCAGGAATCAGAGCGCTAAAATACACTTCATTATTGAAGTGTTTTTTAGTTTTACATTCGGATTTGATAATGGTAAAATTAAATAATATTTATGATAAAAAAGATTTTTTCTATTTTCTTCTTGGTGGCAATTGGTTTTTTCTGCGCCAATAACGCGCTAGCAATTTCAGGAATTATTGACGCTCAGGCAAAATATGCATGGTCAAGCAATCTTGGCTGGATCAATTTTGCGCCAGTTGATGGTCAAAAAAAATATATTGGATTGGAAATTTCTGATACGCAAATCAGTGGCTCTGCTTGGAGTCAAAATTTGGGTTGGATTCATTTTTCACCTAAAAATGGAGGAGTTTTAAATAATCAAAGCGGTAAATTGTCTGGTAGTGCTTTTGGAGAGAATCTTGGTTGGGTTGATTTTTCTGGAGTTTCTATAAATTGCGATGGAAAATTGGTTGGTCAAGCAACCGGAGATGTTGTGGGGACTATTAATTTTGATTGTACAAACTGCGCCGTGAAAACAAATTGGTTGCCATTGTCTTGTGATAAAAAAAATCACAGCCAATGTAATGATAAAAAACAGTGTGTTTTTGTAGCTGGTGCAGGAGAAAATCAGTGTCAAACCAATAATGATTGTGGTGAAGTGTTACCGACGTTACCGGAAAAGCCATCAAGGCCAGAAGTATCATTAAAAACAGTCACCGAAGCCGTTATTGCTGGTATTTTGAGCGTTAAGCAATTTGTTAATACGCCGCTAGTGTCTTTGGCAACAAAAGCTATCGCCACCACCAGCTTGGCATCTTCTGCGGTATTAGCAACCGTTTTGGCAGCTTCATCTAATATTTCTTTGTTTGATGTTTTTCTTTTCCCCTTGAGATTTTTGGGAATTATTATGACGGCGCTGGGTTTGAAAAAGAGAGCTTTACCTTGGGGAGTAGTCTATGATTCAGTAACGAAACAGCCATTAGATCCAGCCTATGTAGTTTTGCGTGATTTGCAGGGGCAGGATATTGGTTCTGCTGTAACTGATTTGGATGGTCGGTATGGTTTTTTGGTGCCTCCGGGTTCTTATCATTTGGTGGCCAATAAAACTAACTATGCTTTTCCATCAAAAAAATTAGCGGGAAAAATGCAAGATGAGACTTATGATAATCTATACTTCGGTGGTCCGCTGGATATTGCTAAGGCTGGAGAGGTAATTACCAAAAACGTTCCGCTGGATCCGGTAAAATTTGATTGGAATGAATTTGCCAAAAGAAATAAGCGTTTTATGAAGTTTTATTCACGCTGGGATGCCTTTTTGCGCAAAATGACAGATGTCTTTTTTGTGATCGGTTTCTTGGTGGCATTAATGGCTTTTATCTTTGCTCCATATCCTTACAACACGATTATTTTTGTTTTGTATTTGTTGGTTTTGTTATTGCGCGCGTTGGGACTTAAACCAAAGGCCTTTGGTTATGTAGTTGAACAGGCAACGGGCAATCCATTATCGTTTGCGATTATTAAAATTTTTATCCCAACAACTAATACTGAAATTGCTCACCGAGTTGCCGATCAGTACGGACGATACTATTGCTTGGTGCCTAAGGGAAAATATTATGTCAAAGTTGAGAAAAAGAATGAGGATGCTACCTATACTCTTATGTATACCTCTCCTGTTATTGATGCCTCATCTAATGGTATAATTAAGAAAAAGTTTTTGGTTTAATTTTTTATGGTCTATTTGGCAGTCATTATCGTTTTCATTTTCATTATTGCTTTCTTGGCCTACCGCGTAAATCTTTTTTATCGCCATGAAGCGAGTTTTGCGACCCAGTTAAAAAAACTAGAAAGCGATGTGGCAAAAAATAACTATGAAAAGCGTCGCGCTTTTACTGCTTGGGATTGCCTTGAAGATGGTGTTTTAATTGTCAATCAGAATGATATTGTAGAATATCTTAACCCTCAAGCAGAAAAATTTTTAACCACAACGGCCAAAAAAATTCTTGGTAAAAAAATAAATCTTGTCAAAGATAGTGAAGAAATTACTTTATTGGCTGGGCTTTTGTTGCCCAATCACACACATTCGTTTACCAAAGAAGTGGAAATTAATAATCGTATGACACTTAAAATAGGAGTGCATCGATTAGTATATCAAAAAACCTATTTAGGAAGATTAGTGACACTTTCCGATGTGACGCGCGGTAATATGCTGGAAAAAACTAAAATGGATTTTGTAGCCTTAACGGCTCATCAATTAAATGTTCCGCTTTCTACTACCAAACTCTCATTGGAAATGCTTTTGGACGGTAGCTTGGGTAAAATTACCGCCGAACAACGCGAAATTATTAAAAAAACCTTAGAGCGAAATACTATGCTTATTGATTTGGTGGCAGATTTGTTGGATATTTCTAAAGTTGGTGATCGTGTGCATGCTTATCATTGGGATTTGGTAAGTATTCCTAAATTAATTAAGCAGGTTTCTAGTGCCGATAGTGACGAAATCAAAAATAAAAAAATAACTCTAACCTTTGATGTTCCAAAATCTCCCTTGCCCGAAATGGTGTTAGATAAGGAAAAAATGTTCGTAGCGATTAAAAATTTATTAGATAATGCGGTTCGGTATACCAAAGAGGGTGGAACAATAAAAATAAGTTATAGTATTGTTGATCATCAGTTTGATTTTAAAATTCAGGATTCGGGTATTGGAATTCCTAAGGAAGCACAGGATCAGATTTTTTCCAGATTTTTTAGGGCAAAAAATGCCATTATGTTTGAATCTATGGGGTCGGGTTTGGGACTTTTCATTGTAAAAGATATTATTGAAGCTCACCATGGAAAAATTTGGTTTGAATCAACTGAAAATGAGGGCACAACCTTTTTCTTTTCAATTCCGGTTCGCGAGGTTGAATAATTTTTTAGAGCAGAGTATAATGAATGCGTAATAAATAACATACGATTATGTCAAAAAATATTTTAATTATTGAAGATGATGATTTTTTCCGAGAACTCATCAGAAAAAAGTTAGTTTCTGAGGGTTTTGAAGTTGCTGAAGCAGTTGATGGAGAGAAGGGAATTGAAATTATTAAAGAAAGTCATCCTGATTTAGTCATTTTGGATTTACTTTTGCCAAGCATTGATGGTTTTGAAGTTTTGTCAAAGGTAAAATCTGATGCGACTATTGCTCAAACTCCTTTTCTTGTTTTGTCTAACTTGGGTCAACAAGAAGATATCGAGCGTGGATTGCGATTAGGAGCGAGTGACTTTTTAATTAAATCTCAATTTGATATCGATCAAATTATGGAAAAGGTTAAGGGAATATTGAATAAATAAAGAAAACAAAAAGCGTCCCGATTTTTATCGGGACGCTTTTTGTTTTCGGGTCGGGGCACTGAGAATCGAACTCAGGCTACAGGACCCCCAGCCCTGCGTACTGCCTCTATACTATGCCCCGAATTTTAGCATGGGGTTGGTATGAGCGTATTTACCCCGTAGTGAGCTTTGCTCTACTACTGGGGCTGCGGCATACTCTAGCCCGCAGACAGGGATATTATTATCCTCTTGCCATTGCTTTAATGCATTTTGCACAAGCAAGTACTCGTTCTTTTTTGCCAGTTAACAAACGAACCCATTGTAAATTTGGGTATTTTCTGACTTTTTGAGTAGGATTGTATTTACCTCGGAGTTTTACTAACTGCCAAGACATTCCAGATTTTTTAGCACAGATAGTGCAAGTTTTTGAAGCCATATTTTTTTAATTTAGAATAAAATCATTCTATACTAATTTTGTTTTTTTTGCAATATCTGTTATAAATAATACGTAACAACATCTATTATTATGGAACTTATTTTTACGATTTTTTCATTATTGGTTCTTTTGTTTTCAATTGTCATTCACGAATTAGCTCATGGTAGTGTGGCGTATTCTTTAGGCGATCCAACTGCTAAGTATGAAGGTCGTCTAACGCTTAATCCCTTAAAACACCTTGATATTTTTGGTTCTATTATATTACCTTTGATCTTGTTGATTGCTACCGCCGGACAGGGCCCCATTTTTGGCTGGGCAAAACCGGTGCCTATCAATCCCTATAATTTTAAAGATCAAAAGTGGGGATCATTAAAAGTAGCGCTCGCTGGACCAGCAGTTAATTTTTTTATTGGTTTAGTTTTTGCTTTGATAATACGGTTTTCTGGTTTGCCACTTTCTTTGCCCTTTACGCAATTTTTGAGTCTTGTCGTAATTTATAATTTTTTGTTGGCACTATTTAACCTGATTCCGATCCCACCTTTGGACGGGTCGTGGATTTTGTTTAGTATTTTGCCGCGAAGTTTTGCGCCCGTAGAATCTTTTTTACGCCAATACGGAATGTGGCTGTTAATTTTGCTTATTTTGTTTAATGGGCTTTGGTGGTTGAATATTTTGATTGGATTTTTGTTTGGACTGATTGTAGGAATATAGGTAATTAAGCATAACCCCACACCAATTTCAGAAAACATGATGCTTTGCGGAGTTTATGTGGCGAAGTGCCTTCCGCCTCCGCTAAAGCTATGGCGGACAAGTCGGCTGTCGTTATTGATAATATAAATTTATTAGTAAAATTGATGAAGGACTTCGCGTGGCGGTAAGGTAATTATATTTCGCCACGCGAAAAAAATGCGCCAAGAGTTGATTGCTCAACTCTTGGCGCTACGATTGATTGCCCCGTTATTTTTTGCTCGAAGCAGGTTTGATGAAGAGGCGACCCTCCACCTCAACCCCCGTCGTCGGACCTTTTCGACTGACTTCTTGAGTTTCCGGTGCACTGACCGTCAGGTGGCCAGGTATGGCGACCGTCAATTTGGCAACACCGCCAGACGCCAGTCCCTCAACCAAGAGACTGGTGCCGTCGCCGCTTACTGTGATGACAAAGTGTTCGTTTTTAAAAACGACAACTGGCCCCTTTTTTCTCTGCTTCTTTTTCTCTTTCAAAACGGCCACGATTTTTTTCTCCTGAAAAGTGTAATGAGCGGGTAACTACCTTGATTTTTATTTTACATTATTATATTAAATTGTCAATAGGTTAAAAATAAGAGAAGAACTGTTGACTTCATTTTTATTTTCTGATACACTCACAATTATTAAAGAAGCACTAAGTGCTTTATTATTTTCATGCCAACAATACATCAATTAATTAAGAAACCAAGAAAATCTGTGAAAGCCAAAAAGAAGGGTGTGGCTTTGCATTTTGGTTTTAACGTGTTAAAAAATAGACCTTCAACCTACGCTTCACCTTTCAAGCGAGGAGTTTGTATTAAAGTGTTTACTCAAACACCAAGAAAACCTAACTCAGCTTTGAGAAAAGTAGCCAGAGTTAAATTATCTAATGGAATGGAAGTTACTGCTTATATTCCAGGAGAAGGACATAACTTACAAGAACACTCAGTGGTATTAATTCGAGGAGGAAGGGTGAAGGACTTACCAGGAGTACGATATCACATTGTTCGTGGAGTATTGGATACAACCGGAGTTGAAAACAGAAAACAGGGAAGATCAAAGTACGGAACTAAAAAACCTAAAGCTGCCTAAAATATAAAACTTAAAACTTGAAAATTGAAACTTATATTATAAAGATTCAAGATTCAAGATTAAAGATTCAAGAAAATGCGAAGAGCTTATAAAAAACACAAAATTGCGCCAGATCGAGTTTATGACGATGTGCAAGTAGCGCAATTCATCAACAAGGTGATGCAAGCTGGTAAAAAAACCGTAGCACAAAAAATTGTGTATGGTGCTTTTGATATTATCAAGGCAAAAACCAATAAGGAAGCCATTGAAATTTTTAGACAAGCGATTGAAAATGCTTCTCCTCTTTTAGAAGTTAAACCAAAAAGAATTGGTGGGGCTACCTATCAGGTTCCGATGGAAGTTCGTCAGGAACGAAAATTGTTTTTGGCATATAAATGGATTATTGATGGAGCTCGCGCTGGAAAAGGCAAATCAATGCAAGAAAAGTTAAGCCAAGAAATTATGAATGTTGCCAATAACGAAGGTGCTGCGATGAAAAAGAAAAATGATATGCACCGAATGGCTGAAGCAAA
>CAYYYT010000003.1:0-8039 GCA_964476105.1 uncultured Candidatus Saccharibacteria bacterium
CTACCACCAACAAATGTCTTTGCCGTGGAAGAAGTATCGGTCATAGTTAAAGTTTCGGTGCCTTTGGTGTAAGTTCCGTTATTGGTAAAGTTTAAACCAACTGAAACATTTCCTCCGGGAGCAAATGTTTTCCCCGTTGGAATAAATAAAGATTTTGAAGACGCGAGCGTCAAGGCGCCACCAGAAACACTATAAATAGAAGCAATATCACTATCGCCATTATTATCCGCCGTATCTAAATGAGAATTCGTCAACGAACAACTATTATCACAGCGCGCAATTAAATCATTTTGATAAATATCAATACCCGTTAAACTACTACCATTTCCCACAGTTACCGTGGCACCCTTTTCGGTATTATTATCAAGATACACATTTAAAACATCTCCAGCACTGAGCGATAAACCCGTTAAACTGTAGGTTCCATTAGATGCCGTTGTGGTACTTGCCGCCGCTGAAGCTCCATTAATAGAAACTGAAACCGTGCGACTGGCACCCATTGTTGTTGTGCCCTCATCGGTGTAAACGGTGCCAGAAATTGAAGCACTAGCCACGGTATAGGTAACCGTAATACGAACCGAATCAACTTGAGCAATAGAAGGATTACTTGCATCGCCAATAGCCGAAAGCGCCGCGCCAAAATTAGAATCATTAATATCTGCCGGCGTCCAAGTGGTTCCCCAAAGATCCGATGAACTGCCGTGAGGCAAAAAAGTATCAGAGCTTGTCCATGAAGTAGCATTAGCACGATCCGTTGAACCAATGACACCTGCTTTCACAATTCTTGCTGTATTATCTTTAGTATTAATTCCCGTAGTGCCCAATACCTCCCACTCAACCAAAATTCCATTAATAGTAGCACCTCCTGGAATACTAAAACCAAAATTAGTTGCTTTAATATAATGTGAAATTTCAAGGGGCGCGAGCGTAGCAGACGCATACGAATTATCACTAGCGGTTACAGAACCGACAGAAGCCCAAGATGAAGTTCCAAGACTTGAGTCATCAACCACGGTTGATGGCAAATTAGGTCCGGCATCCGTAGCAAATACCGAATTTGGCAGAAATGACCAAAGCGCTACAAAAGAAATACCAAACAGTAAAATAAAAATCAATCCTGAAAGAAGAATAATTTTGGATAATTTAAAAACCATAATTTTATTTACATCCTCCTCGTTCTTTTTTCCAAGCATCATTTTCAACCCACATACAATAAATTCCTCCCGTTGCCTGATCTACCATTTCTAGTTTATTAACCCGAGCCACCTTAGCGGTAATTTTATCCGCAATCATATTTTTAACTAACGTAACACCGTCTTTAGCGGTAATACCTAGTGAGGCGACGATATTGCTTGCTTTAGTCCAAACACCGTGCAAAGCTCCGTCTTTTACCGTTTGGTCAATTTTCCCAATCACCAAATCCCCTTCTTTGATTTGTTCGCCAGAAATAGGGTCTTTTATTTCATAATTAGGAATTTGAAAACCAGCCGTTTGTGCAATATAATGCCAAGCCGATCCACATCTAAAATACAATCTACCATTAGCTGAATCAACTACCAATGAACCATTGTCATCGCTTTCTGATGGCGTGCCATTTTTAACACGGGTCACTAGTGTTCCGGGAGTACTTTGACCCATAGTCATTTGACCTGAAGTAATAAGATTTAAAGATCCTAAGTCAAGAGTTGTTACGCCAGTATCAGAAGTAACGGCAATTTTATCTTTGTAAGTTTCAAAATCTAGTTTTACATTTTCATTATTCCCGCCACCTACTCCACCCAATACCATTGTGCCACTTTGTGACAAAATTGTGGCATCGCCTGCAATGGCTGAATCAATCATCACACTTCCCTGACCACTTGATGATTTTGTCGCAATCGTCATATTGCCATTTTTATCCGTTGAAACTGTCGCATAATTAGAAGCATCATAACCAAACCGCGCAATGCCGTTGGTAATAAAATTTCGAATACCCAAATTCAAGGTATTCAGCGCGCCTTGATATGGTACCGGTGCTGTAACCGAACAATTCGTATCGCCCACAGAACAGTTAGGATCCTTGGTTTCTCCGGGAGCATAAGGTGCTGATGGCGGAGTCGCAAAAACCGCACCAAACGAAAAAATTCCCGCAAATACTATTGCCACTAAAAGCGTTGAAAATATTTTTTTTATCATATGTAATACCATTAGGATATTTTACCACGCACCAAAGAAACCAACAATCAAAAAATGTGGATAACTTACTACTATTATTAGGCGCAACAAAAAAACACCCCGCTATTACGGAGTGTTTTCAAGAAGTTTATTTCTTACCTTCTTTATGAGTAGTATGCTTTTTACAATCGCTACAAAACTTTGACATTTCAAGCTTTTTATCAACCATAGCTTTTGTCTTTTTTGTAAAGTAATTGATTCTCTTACAAGAAGCACACGTCATTTTTAAAAACGGTTTTTTTGCTGCCATATTTACTAATTTTTAATTTTTAATTTTAAACTCTGAGCCGATGGGCAGGATTGAACTGCCGACCTTTTCCTTACCATGGAAACGCTCTGCCACTGAGCTACATCGGCCAACTTAATCAACTCATTCATTATAATAAATCCTGTGGGCAGTGCAGGACTTGCACCTGCGAAGGGTAGGACCCGCTTGATTTACAGTCAAGTGCCTTTGCTGCTCAGCCAACTGCCCCCATGCATACATTTTTACCACAGAATTTGATTTTATTCAATTGTTTTGCCGTGCTGAGTTTTCCACGCCTCTATTTTTTTATGATCTCCCGAAGTTAAAACCTGTGGCACGCGCCACTTTTTACCCTTTTCTGGCACGAAAATTTCTGGCCTGGTATATTGTGCATATTCAATAAATCCCCCACTTTTCGTTATTCTTTCTTTAAGTAAAGCTTCTTTTCCTAAAACACCTGGCACCAAACGAGAAATAGATTCAATACAAATCATTGCTGGCAATTCCCCACCCATTAAATCATAGTCGCCAATGGAAATTTCCATATCGGCAATCTTTTCTGCCACGCGCTGATCAACACCTTCATAGCGACCACAGATAAAAATAATTTGATCTAACTTAGCTAATTTCGTCGCCATTTTTTGAGTGAACTTTTCACCCCGCGGAGTAAATAAAATAATCTTAGATTTTTTAACACGCTTTATTTTCTTTAATGCCTTAAAAATAGGTTCCACCTTCAGCACCATTCCTAATCCTCCGCCAAAAGGCCGATCATCAACTGTGCCTCGCTCATCGGAAGCAAAATTTCTTAAATTATGGGTTTTAATCTTAATCAGTTTTTTTGCCTGCGCTCGCGCAATCAAAGACTCGCCTAAATAAGACGATAGAATTTCCGGAAAAATAGTGATGACATCAAATGTAATCATAAAATTTAAGAAACAAAAACTGCGCTAATCATAGCACAGTTTTTGTATTTTGTAAATTTAATTGCTTAAAAATTACAAAGTGATATTATCGATTTCGTCAGCTGAAACTTCTTTTTTCTCAGTTTTCATTACTCGTCCGCCAGCTGGTTCCTCAATTTTAAGGTTAACTCGAGCATGGTTTTTCAATCCAACAATTCTCACCAAGTTTCTAATTGCTTTCGCTGTTGAACCTTCTCTTCCAATGATTTGACCCATATCTTGTGGGTTTACTGTCAAAGAAAGTAATACTCCCATTTCGTCAACTTTTCTTTCTACTTTGACGTCTTTAGGATTATCAACAAGTTCCTTTACAACGTATTCAAGAAACTCAATATCTTTATCTTGTGCCATTTTCTTTCTGTTATTTTTTTATTTTCTTGCTGCAGTTCGACCATTCTGCAAGTTATCGTTAATTTTACCTTTTTTGGAATAGTTGTCAACCCTTATTTTTCCACAATCAGCGCGTCAGCTACAGCTGACGCACTATAAAAAATCAATACAAAAGGGCGTGGTTCGCACCGACGCCCCTTACTTTTGCCCAGCTACCTAGCGGGCTTTTACCTTTCGTCGCGCCCGCGGGCGCGACTTCGCTACCGATTCTAGATCACTATCCTTGACCTGAGCAAGTAAGCGATTCCATTTCTGGCGCATCCTGAGGGCATACGCCCGATCATTCTCGGCCAGTTTAGATCGAACCACCTCCAAATCATCTTCGATCAGCAAGTCGGGTTCTTCAAAATAAGTCTCAATTGTACCCTGGCTCATACAACGCCCTTTCTCCAAAGAGGCGCCTACCCAACGAACTAAAAGGGAACCACTCCCTTTTTCTTTTTTTATTCTATCACTGGAGCATTACTGCGTCCAGCGATAATCATTTTTTCGCGCTATTTTTCGCGCGCGCTGAAGGCGTTTTTTGTTTTTGCGCGCAAATTTTTGCCACGCGTGACGCCGCATCCCCTTTTCCGAAAGTTCGCCGTCAATCCGACGACTCTTGCGCGTCATCATCTTACGCCTCCTTTCCCTCTTTTTCTTGACCAGAAGAAGAAAACGGGTTTTCAGAATGAATCACACAATCATCCGGAGTCGGCCCGAAAGGAGATTGTTTTTCTTCTTCCTCTCTAACCAACGCCCGCTCCCGATTTATCACCAACTCCTGCACTGTATCCAATTCAAATAGATAACGGAGTCTTGAGAGGTTTTGACTGTGATGACAACGAACAAGAAAGTTATTTTTCTCGATCTCATCAGACCAATTCAAATCCAAATCTGCGGGCAAGATGACGACATACATTCCATTCTCAGCCACCTTAACCTGAAGACCAAGAAATTCCTCAAAAAATTCCTTCAGCCCCAGTGCCGGTGTCGCCACTGGCACCTTTGCAAGGATAGAAATTCTCTCCCAAAGCCATCCGAAAAAGAAACCGACAAATACCAACACCGATGCCGAGCCATAAATTATTATCCACGCAATCATCTAAATTCCCCTTTAGCAAATAAGGCTTGCCAGACCTGCCCGAAGGCAAAAAAATTGTAAACGAACCAACCCCATATTTTAATTATACACCCATTTTATATTATTGTCAAGCACTCGCCCGCAAACAAAAACGGCCGAGCGACCGTTTCTATTATATAAGATATATTAAGCGGTTGGAGTTTCGCTAGCAGGAGCTTCTGGCACAGGTGTCGCTTCAGGAGCTGGCGCTTGTGCTGCCACTTTAGCAGCTTCGGCTGCCGCTTTTTCGTCAGCTAATTTTTTAGCTTCTTCTGCTTTAGCTTTGGCAGTCTTTTTAAATTTATTGATTTTTTTACCTTCAATAATTTTTTCAGAAACCAATAAGTTATGCATCGTTTCTGATGGTTGAGCACCTACGCTAATCCAATGCAAAATTCTTTCTTTGTTTAAAGATTTTCGTTTATTTAATGGATCTACGTAACCTAAAATTTCCGCTGCGCGACCGCCCTTAGGAGATCTTCGCTTATCAATAACTACCACTCGGAAAAATGGTTGATTCTTTTTACCTCTTCTTGTAAGTCTAATAGTTAACATTTATATTAGAAAATAGAATTTAGAATTTAGAAAATAGAATTTAAACGACGTGCGTCTTACATTCTATTTTCTATATTCTACTTTCTAGATTCTCGTTTTTTATTTATCTTCCCATTGTTTTGCTTTAAGCGCTGCCTTAGCAGATTCTTCTTCAGCTTCCTGCTTTGAATACCCTTCTCCCTCAGCAATCATCGCTTCCTTTAAAAATACTCCAACCGTAAATTTCTTTTTATGATCTGGGCCCCATTCTTTTATTACCTTGTAGACCGGAGTGATTCCTTCCACATCTTGCGCTCGTTCCTGAAAATATGATTTTGCGTCTTTATATAATTTCTTTTGAATAACTTCTGGTAAACGAGTTAATAAATAAGTTTTAATAAACGCATCGGAAGCATTATACCCTAAGTCCAAATAAATGGCGCCGATTAAGGCTTCAAAAGTATTGGCTAAAATGTACTGACGCGCTTTTCCTAATTCTTTGGTTTCTCCCCGACTTAAGAGCAAAAAGTCGTTTAATCCTAATACTTCTGCAACCGATGTTAACATTTTTGCGTTAACTAAGGCCGCGCGCCAATTGGTTAATTCTCCTTCGGCTTTGTCAGGATATTGTTTGTACAAATATTCGGTGATAATCAGTTCCAATACTGCGTCTCCCAAAAATTCCAACCTTTCATTTTGATCAAGACCAAAATCTGGGTTTTCATTTAAATACGAACGATGCACAAACGCCTGGGTCAACAAATCTTTTTTATGAAATGTTAAACCTAACTTTTTCTCTAATAAACTAAAATCTTTCATGAATACTTGATTCTTGAAACCTGAAACTTGAAACTTCTTTTGCAGAGCTTCAAGCTTTAAGTCTTAAGACTCAGGGCTTAATTGCTTGTAAACGGTTCCTAAAACTCCGTTCACAAATTTTCCAGAAACTTTACCAGAAAATGTTTTTGCTAATTCAATGGCTTCATTAATGGCAACCTTTGGCGGAACTTCATCTTTATTGGCGTACAATAATTCAAAAAGTCCCAAGCGCAAAATGTTTCTATCAATAATTGGAATTTGAGAAATTGGCCATTCTGGCGCCGCCTTTTCTATAATGTTGTCAATTTCTTTTTTGTGTTTTATTACGCCGTCAGCTAATTCGCGAACAAACGCTAAATCTTCAAGTCCTGGACCAAAATCCTTAATATTTCTTTCAATCACTACCGACAAGCCACCTTCTTTGGCGCCATAAAAATCCCATTCATAAAGACTTTGCATGACGATTGATCGTGATAAATGTCGACTAGCCATTGTTGCTAAATTTAAGATTTAAGTTCTTGTTCTTTTTGCGTAGCTTTAATTTCTTGCTCTCGCACTTTTTTCTCTTTCTTAGTCAATTTGCCGAGTACATTAACCACTTCTTGTCCCTTATAAAATCCGCAATTTTTGCAGACTACATGAGGGCGAACTGGCTTTGAGCACTTCTGACAAGTTGCCAAAGCAGCAGGCTTGATAAAAATATGCATCCTGCGTTGACCTACACTTGATCTTGTATGTTTATGTCTTGGAACTGCCATATGTAATGAGTGATTAAGTGACTAAGTGATAGAGTGATTTAGATAGTATTTATTAACCACTCAATAACTTAATGACTTAATAACTTTTATGTTCTTTAGTTTAGCAGATAATTCAATTTTTGACAACCCCAGTGATAAAAATTAAAAAAAGAAGCCCCGTTCGCGCTTCGCGCGAACAGGGCACAGAAATGGTCGCATAGAGAGACTAAACAGGAACAAGCGTGTGTTTCGTTCCGCCAAATTTATGGGTCGGCGGATGAAACTTTAATGTATATTTTTTTCCACTCTCCGCATAGCCGGGGCGGTCAAATTCAATGAGTCGACGAAGACCCCAGTCCGAAAGAAAAACTGCTGATTTTCCGTCCTCGCTCACCCATTCGCAGGTGAAATTCTTACCCACAACAGATAGCGAAGCGATGTCGGTGGATGAACCACTTACGAAAGCGAGTGCATATACCGGCAAGAAAGTCACTGCCGAAATGAGAAGAGCCACACCAAAAGACATCATCAATACTTGCAAACTTTTCACGACGCATCTCCTATAATGAACAAGTTTCTGATTTCTGGCTTTTGCCGTCATCAGCAAGAATACACATTCTTGAATCAGAATCACCTTGTTATTTATACGTCAAAAATAAATTCATGTCAACCCTTTAAAAAGGCTTTACAAAAACTTTGGCGGTGGATTTTTGACACACCTAGTTCTTTAATTTTTGCAATATGCAATGCCGTGCCGTAGCCTTTGTGTTTATCAAAACCATAGTCGGGATATTTTTCGTGCATTTTTTGCATAATTTTATCGCGCGTGACTTTAGCTATAATAGAAGCAGCAGCAATAGAAAAAACTTTTTGATCTCCTTTTATAATTGCCTCTTGTGGTAAAGACGAAGCAATTTTAAAATTTCCATCAATCAATAAAAAATCTGCTGGCAAATCTTTGATTGCTTTTTGCATTGCCAGTTTTGTAGCTTGCAAAATATTTATTTTATCAATAGTTATTTCATCAACAA
>CAYYYT010000003.1:8139-17477 GCA_964476105.1 uncultured Candidatus Saccharibacteria bacterium
GCCAGTTTTGTAGCTTGCAAAATATTTATTTTATCAATAGTTATTTCATCAACAATGCCAATCCCCCACGCAATATCTTGATGGTTCGTTAATAATGCATAAAGTTCTTCACGCTTTTTTTCTGAAAGTTTTTTAGAATCGTTAACCAACGCAAGCAAAGAAAAATCTTTATTTTTGATAACAATAGCGGCTGCCACCACCGGTCCTGCCAATGGCCCGCGTCCGGCTTCATCAATTCCCACTACACCAGAAAATCCCTGCGTCCATAATTTTTTTTCTTCATCTAAATTCATCATGCTCAAATTCTAACAAAAATTTTTATAATAAAAAAGCCCCGCTCCGCAAACACGAAACAAGGCGCAATGAATTCACTTAATGAACTGACAGACGAAGTCAAATAAGAATAAGCCAACCCAAATTGTCACCACGATTGGCCACCAAATAGAAGGACCGCGACCAAAATGCCACAATGCGAAAATGATTCCCGTGATCAGACTCGCCGAAGCCAACGAGGAATTTAATATATCCCAAAATTTTTCAAGTTTCTCCTTCTTAGGCATCAGTCCCTCAAATTGCTGTTCATCAGACAAAGAAATACGAGGATCCATAACCGCCTCCCTTGTAAGAATTTCCCAGAATTAGAAAGCATCAACAACCCAAAGTGAAACAATTACCAAAAGAAAGAGTGCCAACGGATCAACTGGATAACCCTTGTCCGTAAGGCAGTAGGTCGACCCAGCAATAATCACTGCGAGCAGAGCTTTGAGAAAATTTTTTTTCATAATCTCTCCCGAGATTTTGCAAGAACTAACTAGATAATAAGGTAAAAATATCATATTGTCAACCCTTGTGTTGCTGTTTTTAAAAAAGTAAAATGAAGCATTAAAAAACTTTTTTATGGCGAAAAAATCAGAAAAAATAGCGTTTACGCACTTACATACTCACTCGCACTATTCCCTCTTGGATGGTTTATCTAAAATTCCTGACCTTTTAGATTATGTCAAAGAACTTGGTATGGATTCGGTGGCCCTAACTGACCACGGTGTTTTGTATGGCGCCGTAGAATTTTACAAAGAAGCAAAAAAACGAGGTATCAAACCGATTATCGGGTGCGAAGTTTATATGGCAACGGAAAAATTAACCGATATGCGCCCGGGCATTGATTCAAAAAGTTACCACATGATTTTGCTGGCGCGCAATCAAACCGGTTACACCAATTTGGTAAAAATGGTAACTGAGGCGCATTTGAACGGATTTTATTACAAGCCTCGTATTGATGAAGAATTATTAGAAAAACACGCGGAAGGCTTAATTGGAACTTCGGCCTGTTTGAATGGAAAAATTCCTAAATTATTATTAGCGGGCAAATACGATGAAGCCGAAGCACTGGCACTTCGCTACGAAAAACTCTTTGGTAAAGATCATTTTTATTTAGAACTACAAGAACACAAAAACATTCCTGAACAAGCTACGCTTAACGAACGCATCATCCAGCTTCATAAAAAGACTGGTATTCCCCTAGTTGCTACCAACGACATTCACTATTTGCGTCCTGAAGATGCGGAAGCGCAAGATGTTTTAATGTTAATCAATACGGGCGCAGATATTAACGACCCCGAACGACTTACCCTCACTGGTGATGATTTTTCGATGTATCCTCCGGAAAAAATGGCGGAGATTTTTAAAGACTATCCCGAAGCCATCAGCAACACTCATAAAATCGCAGACCTATGCGAATTTAATTTTGAATTAGGAAAAGTGCAGTTGCCAGAGTTTCAGGTTCCTAGTGGTAAAACTCCAGAAGAATATTTAACGCAACTTTGCGAAGAAGGATTGGTAAAACGATTCGGCGATGGAGTGACGCAGGAAATGCGCGACCGCATGAATTACGAACTTTCGGTTATTAATAAAACCGGATTTTCTTCGTATATTTTAATTGTTGCCGATTATGTTAACTGGGCAAAAAATAATCATATCGTGGTTAGCCCAGGCAGAGGTTCAGCGGCGGGATCTTTGGTTTGCTATTTAACCAACATTACCAACGTTAATCCCCTCACCCACGGTTTACTGTTTGAAAGATTTTTAAATCCTGAACGAATTGCTATGCCGGATATTGATATGGACTTTACTGATCGTCGTCGCGACGAAGTGTTAAAATATGTTTCAGAAAAATACGGTAAAGATCATGTGGCGCAAATTATCACCTTTGGTACCATGGCTTCCCGGTCCGTGATTCGCGACGTTGGCCGAGCATTGCAAGTCCCCTACGCTTTCTGCGACACCATGGCAAAAATGATTCCTTTTGGCATGGATTTGGAGGAAAGTTTAGATGCCGTCGCGGAACTTAAAGAACTTTGCAAGAGCGACCCCCAAGCTAAAAAAATTATTGAATTGGCAAAAAAATTAGAAGGAGTAGCGCGTCACGCTTCAACTCACGCTTGCGGTGTGGTGATTTCTGCTAAACCTTTAACCGATTCAGTTCCTTTGCAATATCCACCCGGACAAGAAGATCACATTGTTACCCAATACGAAATGCACGGCATTGAAGATTTAGGACTTTTGAAAATGGACTTTTTGGGCTTAAAAAACTTAACCATCATTGAAGATACCCTCGCGCGTATTTATGTTATTCGCAATGAAAAAGTAGATATTGATACCATTCCCTACGACGACGCACCAACCTATAAACTCCTGCAAGAAGCGATTACCACCAGCGTTTTCCAGCTCGAATCTGATGGGATGAAGCGTTACTTGAAAGATTTAAAGCCAACCAACTTTGAAGATATTATCGCTATGGTGGCGCTGTACCGACCAGGTCCGATGCAATTTATTCCTGATTACATTGAACGAAAACACGGCCGTCAAAAAATTTCTTACATTATTCCAGAACTAGAACCACTTTTAAAAGAAACCCAAGGCATTATGATTTACCAAGAGCAATTGATGAAAATTGCTCAAGTTATTGCTGGCTTTACCTTAGGCGAAGCGGATGTTTTGAGAAAAGCGGTCGGTAAAAAAATCAAAGAGTTGCTCGACGCGCAAGAAAAGAAATTTATTGATGGCGCCGTTAAAAATGGTATTCAGAAAAAAGTTGCCGAAGAACTTTGGCAGTGGGTTTTGCCATTCGCCGCTTACGGATTTAATAAATCGCATTCGGCAGCTTACGCCACTATTGCCTATCAAACCGCTTATCTAAAAGCACATTACCCGGTTGAATTTATGGCCAGCGTTTTAACTAGCGAAAAAATTGATGTGGATCGCATTGCCTTCTTAATTGAAGAATGTAAGAAAATGGAAATTGAAGTTTTGCCACCTAACATCAATGAATCGCTGAAAAACTTTACGGTAGTTCCTGGCGAAAAGAAAATTCGCTTTGGACTTTTAGCTATTAAGAATGTAGGTGTAAACATTATTGACGCCATTGTGGAGGAACGAAAAAATGCCGGGCCATTTTCTTCAATTAGTGATTTTATTAATCGGGTGCATTCTAAAGATTTAAATAAAAAATCGATGGAAGCGTTAATTAAAGCCGGCGCTTTTGATGCCTTTGCAGAAAGAAATCAGTTACTGCAAAATTTGGAAAAATTATTAGAAATCGCACGCGAAAATCAAAAAAATAAAGCTAATGGGCAAATTGGATTATTCGCCAGCCTACCCGCCACCAAAAAACAAAATGATATTCAGTTGGCGTACGCTGAGCCTGCCAAAATGCTAGAAAAACTAACTTGGGAAAAAGAACTTTTGGGTCTATATGTTTCTTCTCATCCATTAAATGCCTTTAAAAGAATTTTTGAAACAAAAACGACTCCGATTGTTGGCATTGACGCTCGCTTGGTTGATAAAAAAATTATCATTGGCGGACTCATTTCTTCGGTCAAAAAAATTATTACCAAAACCGGCAAACCCATGCTCTTTATGAAACTGGAAGATTTAACCGGCAAGGCTGAAGTCGTTGTTTTCCCAAATCTACTAGAAGCCAAACCCGAATGTTTGCAAGAAAATAAAATTGTTTTTGTAGCGGGCCGAGTTGATAATAGAAATGGCGAAATAAAAATTGTCGCCGATGATGTGCAAAGATTAATGTCGCCAGAAGAAATTTAAGCCTTAATTCTTTATTCTTAAATCTTAAAACTTAAAAAGGGCGCGTAAAAACGCGCCCTTTTTACTTTCTATAAAAAAAGAACCCCTCAGCTTCATGCTTCGGGGCAAGTAAGTCGTTGATCGCTCGCCTAATTTAGGACGAACTCACATCGAACGGATCATCTTCGGCGACCGGCGGAACCGGGCGAGGCTGAAAATCCGTACTTCGCTTGAATTCCCCTTGATCGGAAATCTCTTCCACCGCAACACCATGGCCTCCGGTCATTTCCGCAGTCACCACAGTCAAACCATTTTCTCCACTCATCTTCGTTTCTCCTTAGATGAGAAGGGTAAAAGAAGTAAAAACAACGACAGAATCTATTTAATCACTTACCTAAAACCGTGTCAATAGTTTACTGTGGAAAACAGAAGTGGTAACATAACTAAATATCAATTTAAATATATTTTATGGACGAAAAACTTCACAATATCCGCCACACCCTCGCCCACCTTTTAGCGGCGTCGGTTTTAGAATTTTACCCAAAAGCAAAATTAACGCTAGGCCCTGCGATTGATAATGGATTTTACTACGACATTGATTTTGGCAAAATTGATTTGAAAGATTTAGACCTCAAAGAGATTGAAAAATCAATGAAAAAGAAACTCAGCAATCCTGATTGGAAAACTTTCAGTCATTTTGAAGTTTCAGAAAAAGAAGCCCTCAAAGAATTTAAAAGCAACGAATACAAAGAGGAATTGATCAAAGAAATTGTGGCGCGTGGTGAAAAAATTACTATTTACCAAATTGGAACCTTTAAAGATTTATGCCGTGGCGGTCATGTAGAAAATACTGGAGAAATTGACCCAAAAGGTTTTATGCTTGACCGCGTCGCCGGCGCTTACTGGCGTGGTGATGAAAAAAATCCAATGCTCACCCGCATTTATGGGCTAGCTTTTGCAACCCAAAAAGATTTAGATGAATATTTAACAAAAGTAGAAGAAGCTAAAAAAAGAGATCATAAAAAACTTGGAGTTGATTTGGATTTATTCTTCATTGACGAAAAGGTAGGCAAAGGACTACCATTGTGGACGCCAAAAGGAACTGCTGTAAAATTTGAACTCGAAAATTTTACACGCCAGCTCGAACGCAAATATGGTTATGAACACGTTACTACTCCATACCTAGGAGCTGAGGAGCTCTATAAAATTTCAGGGCACCTTGATCACTACGCTCAAAATATGTATGCGCCTATTAAAATGGAAAACGACACACTCTACCTTCGTCCTATGTCCTGCCCTCATCATATCCGCATGTATCAACGCAATGCTTGGAGTTATAAAGACCTCCCTATTCGCTACGCAGAAGTATGTGATTATAATCGCTATGAAAAATCAGGCGAATTAATGGGAATGATTCGTGTGCGTAAATTTCAACTAACCGATGGACACCTTTTCACTACTCCAGAAGGACTAAAAGATGAATTTAAAAGAGTTTGTCAAATGATTATTGAAGGTATGAAGGGCCTAGGAATATTAAATATTGTCTCATATCGTTTTTCAAAGCGTGACCCAAATAATAAAGAAAAATATTACCCCGATGATAAACTTTGGAATCATGCAGAACAACTCATGAAAGAGGCGCTTGATGAATTAAAATTACCCTACACGGAAGCAGAGGATGAAGCAGCATTTTATGGACCAAAGCTTGATGTTCAAGCTCGTAATGTTAATGGAAAAGAAGACACGCTTTTTACTGCGCAAATGGATTTTCTTTTACCTGAAAAATTTAATATTGAATACACCGATTCAGATGGATCTAAAAAACGCCCCGTAATGATTCATCGTTCAACTATTGGTGCCTTAGAGAGAACATTTGCATTCCTAATTGAACATTATGCCGGTGCGTTTCCAATTTGGCTGGCACCAGTTCAAATTGCTATCATTCCTATTTCTAGTGAAAAACATTTAGATTACGCCAACCAAATTGCCAAACAGTTTGAAAACTATGGCTTGCGGTTTAAAATCTATGATCAAAATGATAGCTTGGGTAAAAAAATTCGTGAAGCAGAAATGCAAAAAATCCCCTACCTTTTAATTATTGGCGATAAAGAAATGGAAGCTCAAACGGTTGGCGTGCGTATGCGAGGTCAGGGAGACTTAGGAGCTTTATCAGTTGAAAAGTTTATTGAAAAAATCAACTTAGAAATTAAAGATAAAAAATAATTATGCATCAACTTTCTGACGCAACAAAAAAGTTAATTTCTCAATATGATCTTTGGCGAAAATCGCTCCGCCAAAAAGATGTCCCAACACTTCACGTTGATGAAGTCGCTCAACGCGTCGCTGCTTTTTACGAACAAATCAGAACTATTATCGACTGGAAAGAAGAACATTTAATGCGTCGCTCTGCTATTATCAGAAAAATCAAACGACGCTTTTTGGATTTAGAATTAAATAATTTTTCTGTTACAGACAACATTGCCGAACCTTTAGTTTTAGAATTAATTCGTGGCGGTTATTTTCCAAACGATAAAATTGAAGAATCAAAAATAGCTGAAATCCAAAACATTATCAATAAATATATTTTTATTTTCAAACAAAATCCTGAAAATAAAAAAGGTAAGACTGGCGTTAGTTTTTACACCAATCTCCTAGAAATTGCGGCCTGCGAAATTGAAGAAACATTGGCTCCATCCATTAAAGAAATGGCGCTCGTTGATTATATGTTTACGCTGATGCGCGAACGCATTAAAATTAGTGAAAGCATTTACCAACGTGGCATCGTCAAAAAAGAAGAAGTTGATATTTTAATTTATATTGCGGTCCAGCAGGCACTTTTCAAACTTGATAATCCGATTATTAGTTACAATGTTTTAAAATATAAATTCCCTTACTGGGATTGGCCAAGCGACGAGCAACTCCTCACAATCGCGCAGGATATGCGTGGTATTATTGAAAAAATTGAAAGTGATTTAGAACATCCATTTTTAAAAAAGATTTATACGATTTGTGAAAAATATGACACTCCCTACCTTCTTTTGGGAGATATTTTAACAACGACCGAATTAGAAGGTATTGAAACTGCCCTAGAAAATCCTGCTACTCTAGAAAAACTCATCAAAGAAAATTATGCCACGCGCTTAATTGATTTACGCAAAAAAATTAAACGTGCAGCGATTTATTCAACGGCATCTATTTTTATTACCAAAATTTTATCTCTCTTAATTTTAGAAGTTATTTTAATTAGAATTTTTGGTGGCCACATCAACATTCTCTCATTTTTGGTAGACATTGCTGTTCCTACACTTTTAATGGCGGGGTTAGTTACTACGGCTAAATCCCCTTCTTCACAAAATCTTAACATTGCCGTTTTAGAAACTATTAAAATTGTCTACAAAAAAGAAAAGTACGATGTTTACGAAATAAAATCTTCTAAAAAAAGAAGTTTCTTTACCCGATTCTTTTTATCACTCATTTATTTACTAGGCGCCGTAGTCACCATGGGAGCTATTTATGGAACTTTCAACTACTTTAGATTCCCAAATACTTCTATTGTTATTAACTTTATTTTCATTGCGCTTATTCTTTTTGCCGGAACCGCTATTCGCACCCGATCACAAGAACTAACCATTGAAGACGAATCTACGGGATTTTTAGGGTTCGTAGTTGATATTTTATTCTTACCTATTACAGGTTTGGGAGGTTGGATGTCTAACACTTGGAAACAATATAATGCTATCGCTGCCATTTTCTCAGCACTCGTTGATATGCCATTTTCTGCCTTTGTAGAATTTTTGGAACGCTGGCGATATTTCATTAAAGAAAAGAAAGAAGAAATGCGCTAAAACACTGCCCTTCGGGGCAGTTTTCATACTATGTCGCAAAAAAAATTAATTGTTATCTTAGGACCAACCGCTTCAGGAAAAACTGATTTGTCTATTAAATTGGCGCGCCAGTTTAACGGAGAAATTATTTCAGCTGATTCGCGCCAGGTTTATAAAGGGCTTGATATTGGATCGGGCAAGGTCACCAAAAAAGAAATGGCCAAAATTCCCCATCATCTTTTAGATGTGGCAAATCCCAAGCGCATTTTTTCTGTCGCACAATATCAAAAACAAGCTTTGCGAGCAATCAAAAAAATTCAAAAAAATAATCACCTGCCATTTTTAGTAGGAGGTACTGGATTTTATATTCAATCTATTGTTGATGGGATAGTATTTCCCGATGTAAAACCTAATACAAAATTACGAAAAGATCTTGGTAAAAAAAGTACCTCTGAATTATTTTTAATGCTTTCTGAATTAGACCCGGAGCGAGCTAAAAAAATAGATGGTAAAAATCCAGCGCGATTAATTCGTGCCTTAGAAATTGTTCTACAAACCAAAAAACCAGTACCTCAGATTATTGCACGTGCCGAATTTAAAACACTGCAATTAGGTATTAAAAAATCAAAATCAGAATTGCAAAAACTTATTGCCAAACGATTGCAAAAAAGAGTTGTGGGAATCATTAAAGAAGTTAAAAAATTACACGTGCAAGGCTTGTCATTTAAACGACTTGAACAGCTAGGATTGGAATATAAATATACTGCACTCTATTTGCAGAAAAAAATCGACAAAGCTGAAATGATTAACTTATTACAAAAAGAAATTGAACATTTTGCTAAGCGCCAGATGACTTGGTTTAAAAAAAACACTCAAATTCATTGGATAAAAAATGAGAACCAAGCTAAAAAACTGATAAGCAAATTTTTAAAATCTTAAAATAAAAATGCCCGATCTTCTTTCGAAGACCGGGCCTGGGCTCTAGCTACCTTACTAGAATCCCGGAACAATCTGTGGCGGAGCACTTCCGCCACCCTGCATGGCCTCAATGGCCAAGTTCAGCTCATTTTGAGCCGTCTTAGCCATCGCTGTTGCCTGCGCAAATTCTCGACAAGCGCTTCGGGCATAGCTGATAATCAAAGAATAGTTTTCCGAACCCCCTAAAACAAAAAGGGAGCTAGCAATAATTCCCTCATCGATGGCACTATTGCATGCGCGAATGGCGCCGAAAATGTTTTGATTAGCATCCTCTAGCCAAAAATTGACTAGAGGCAAAACAATTTCCGTTTCCGGACCCTGCATTTGCAAGAACTGCGCCCTGATATCCAAGGCATCGGCGAAAAGGTTCGTCGCCAAAATCAATTGACATTCGCACTCTTGACTGGCGACCACAACCGCATTGACCGCGCCCTGCGCCTCCTGAAAACCTGCGTC
>CAYYYT010000004.1:0-14860 GCA_964476105.1 uncultured Candidatus Saccharibacteria bacterium
AATTGCATGGTGACAGGAATTGTCTTGGCTGAAGATGGAAAGAAAATGGCTAAGAAATTAAAAAATTATCCTGATCCGGTAGAAATAATGGAAAAACACGGAGCCGATGCGATGCGTTTTTATATGCTTTCTTCTCCGGTAGTTCATGCAGAAAATATGTTATTTTCTGAAAATGGAGTAGATGAAGTTAAAAGAAAATTATTAGTTTTGCGTAATGTCTACACTTTCTTTACTACCTATGTTGATAAAAAGGATTTTCCAAAAATCCAAAAGGTGAAACCAAAAAATATTTTAGATACCTGGATTGTTTCTCGAATGGATCATGTTATTTCTTTGGTAGAATTTAATTTAAACAAATACGATATTCAAAAGGCAGTCAACGCGATTGAGTATTTTTGTATTAATGATTTGTCACTTTGGTATTTGCGAAGATCGCGAAAACGATTCCATGAATCTTATGGTGACCGAAAAGAAGCAATTGAAACGATGTATTATGTTTTAATTAATACCGCTAAAATTTTAGCGCCTATTATTCCATTTTTTGCTGAACAGGTGTACCAAGATTTGCGCACGGAAAAAATGCCAGAGTCAGTGCATTTGTGTGATTTTCCTTCTAAAGATGAAGGCGCTCAAACCGATTTATACCTAGAAGAAAAAATGGAAGAAACTCGCACGGTGGTAAATTTGGCACTTGCAGAGCGTGCTTCCTGCGCTATTAAAGTTCGCCAACCAGTTGGCTGGATTAAAATTAAAAATAAAAATCTGAAAATTAAAAATGAATCAGAGCTTTTAGATTTAATTAAGGATGAAGTTAATGCCAAAGAAATTATTTTTGATGATAGTATTGAAAAAGAAGTGATGCTTAATACAGAAATTACTGAAGAATTACGTCAGGAGGGAATGGTTCGTGATTTGATTCGCGATATTCAAAGCGCGAGAAAAGAGCAGGGGTTAAAACCAGAAGACAAGATTTCGGTTCAGATTACGATTAGCAAAAAAGAACACGGCGTTATTGAAAATAATAAAGAACTTATTTTGAAAGAAGTTCGCGCCAGCCACATAACGCTTGAAGATGAGGTGGAGGCTGGTAAAGAACCATATCGTATCATAATTACATTAATTGCATAATCATTATGTCAATGCTTGATAAAATGGCATTTTCTTCTGGACGCCCAGAGTTGCCTAAAAAACCAGTCGCTAAAAATACACCAGATGTTACCAGAAAAAATACGCCTTCTGACGCGTCGGTTTTTGGCAATAAGCCATGGGTTTCTAAAAAACAGGTAGCACGATCTTTGGCAACAAGATCTCGAGGAGAAATTAAAAGAGAATTACATATCTTAACGAATGATCAATTATCTTCTGAAGTTAAGAAAATACAGGAACGAGTCACGGGGTATGGTAAAAATGTAATTACACGTCATGGAGCTAAGGAAATTATCAAAGAGGCTCGCAAGCAAGATGCACAGGCTGAAAAAGAAAAATCAAAAGGAGGTTTTACTTATAAAGAGTTGCAAGAAGTTCAGCGTGATAAAAATTCAACAAAATTTTTAGAAAAAAAATTTGGATTACGGCGGTAGTTTTATGTTACTTAATCAAAGAACAGAAGGTTTTATTTTTAGACGAGAAAACAGATTAGAGGCAGATAGCATGCTTTCAATTTTTACTAAAGATTTTGGCAGGATAGAAATTTTAGCCAAGGCTTTGCGTAAAATAAACGCTAAGTTGCGATCTGGAAGTGAATTATTTTCTTTTTCTGAGATTGAGTTTATCCAAGGGAAAAACCAAAAAACATTAACTGACGCGATGGTGATTTCTCGGTTTTCTTCGATAAGTATTTCTCCGGAAAAAAGACAAACGGCTTATGCGATGGCAGATGTTTTGGACTCCCTTATTAAGGGGCAAGAGCCGGATGATAATTTACTAAATCTCGTGATAACAACTTATGAGAAGCTGGATAGCTTAGCTGTTGAAAAAAGATTTTTAGTATTTGAATATTTTTTCTGGAATTTGCTTGATATTTTAGGCTATAAACCAGAGCTTTCTTGTTGTAGTTTATGTCGCGCAAATTTGGTGCCAGAATCAATATATTTTTCCTTTAAAGATGGGGGATTAATTTGTCATAGGTGTGCAATTTCTATTTATGATAAGATAAAAGTACATCAGGATATTATTAAGTGCTATCGATTATTCTTAAAACGCGAGATAGATCTTTTAGAGAGATTAAAAATAGAATCAAATTTACAAAAAAAGTTCAGAGAAATTTCGGCGCAGTATTATCGCTACATCGCCTCTCACCCTTTGTCGCAAGTAAATCATTAAGTTAATGTATTTATGAAATTAAGAATATTATTTTTATTATTTTTTATCGTTATTCTTGCAGTAGCCGGTTTATTTTTTTATTACAAAGACACGATTTTTTCAGAAGAATTTTTAAAGCTTGAAATTGCTGGTCAAAATCAAGCTAAAAGTGGTGACGAAATTACCTATACCATTCATTACCGTAATAATAGTAAGTTTATTTTAAAAAATGCAAAAATAGTTTTTGAATTGCCAGAAAATTCTTTGACTGAAGATAATAAATTACGAATCACGCAAGATATTAAAGATATTGCGCAGGGCGAAGACGGATCTTTAAAATTCACCGCAAGAATTTTGGGGAAGGAGGGGGATGTTAAAATTGCCCGAGTCTGGTTTTCGTATGTACCAGAAAATTTATCGGCTAAATATGAGTCAGATGTGGATTTTAAAACAACTATAACCGAAGCGCCGATGGACTTAACTTTTTCTGCTCCGGAAAAGGTAGAGTCTGGACGACAAATGACGCTAACAGTCCGCTATGCTTCCGATATCGATTATCCCTTAGAAAAAGTAAGTATTAAATTACAATCTCCGCCAGGATTTGTTATGACTTCTTCTTCACCATCTTCTTTGGATGGATCAGAATGGAAATTGCCAACACTTTTAAAGGGAAAAAATGGCGCCGTAACCATTGTGGGAATTTTAAAAAGTCAGGATAGTGATGTGGCTAATTTTTCTCTAAAAATTGGTCAGTGGCAAGATGGAAGTTTCGTGACTATTAAAGAGGCAAAGCAAGATATTATAGTAACCCAGCCTTCTATTGGTATTAATCAATTGATTAATAATACTTCTGATTATATTGCCAAGCCTGGAGAGTTATTAAATTATCAAATTGCAGTTAAAAATAATGGTAGCGCTCCAATGTCGGGGGTTTTGGTTTTGGTAAAATTAAATGGTCGCAGTTTAGACCTATCAAGCATCAACTCTGCTTTTGGACAGATTTCTCCTGCAGATAATTCAATACTATTTGATGCGCAAAAGACTCCGACGCTGGCTTTGATAAATCCTGGTCAAGAAGTAATGTTGCCGTTTAGTGTAAAATTAAAAGATGATGCTTTGGTGGCGGATGCAGAAAGTATTAAGAGTAAAGTTACCGTGGGAGACTTGAGTCAGGAATTTATTACTACCGTTAAAAAATAATTGAAGTTTTAAAGTTTAAAGAGTAAGATAAAAAAACCTTTATGAAAAAACAAGAAAATAATACTATGGAAAAAATTATCAGCCTGTGCAAACGGCGAGGTTTTGTTTTTCCTGGATCGGAAATTTATGGTGGTTTGGCAAATTCTTGGGATTATGGTCCTTTGGGAGTTGAATTAAAAAATAATATCAAACAGCTTTGGTGGAAGCATTTTGTTAGAATGCGTGATGATATGGTCGGTATTGATGCAGCGCTGATTATGAATCCAAAAGTTTGGGAAAATTCTGGCCACGTTGCTACTTTTTCTGATCCGTTAGTGGAATGTAAAAAATGCAAAAAAAGATTTCGTGCTGATAAAATTGAAGGAAAAAATTGCCCAGAATGCAAGGGAGAATTAGGAGAAGCGAAGCAATTTAATTTGATGCTCAAAACTTTTTTGGGTCCCGTAGAAGATAAAGACAGTGCGGTTTATTTCAGGCCCGAAACTGCGCAGGCGATGTTTGTAGATTTTAAAAATGTGCAAGAAACTTCGCGCAAGAAATTACCCTTTGGTATTGCTCAAATTGGAAAAGCTTTTAGAAATGAAATTACTCCGGGAAACTTTATTTTCCGAACTCGCGAATTTGAGCAAATGGAAATTGAGTATTTTATTGTTCCTCCAAAAACAGAGAAAGAATGGGAAGAAGTTTTTGAATACTGGCGCAATCAAATGCACGACTGGATGAAAAATGTTTTAGGCTTAAAGAAGGTGCACGAACTGGAAGTTGCTAAAGAAGATTTGGCGCATTATTCAAAACGAACCATTGATTTTGAATATGATTTTCCGTTTGGTAGAAGCGAGCTTTATGGCCTAGCTTATCGCACTGATTTTGATTTGAAAAATCATTTTAAAGATGGCGCGCCATACCAAGATGCAGAGACAAATGAAAAGTTTTATCCGCATGTTATTGAACCAACTTTTGGTGTTGATAGATCAGTGCTGGCAGTTTTGTGTGATGCCTATCAAGAAGAGGACGAGAGAGTGGTGCTAAAATTAAAACCAAATTTAGCTCCCTATCAAGTGGCGGTATTTCCTCTGCTGAAAAATAAGCCGGAATTGGTAGCGCGCGCCCGAGAAATTTACCAAGATTTAAAACAAGACTTTATGGTGGCCTGGGATGACCGCGGAAATATTGGTAAACGCTATTATTCGCAAGATGAAATTGGGACTCCATTTTGCGTAACCGTAGATTTTGATACTTTAGAAAAAGGTGAAGTTACGGTACGCGACCGAGACACCATGAAACAAGAAAAAGTAAAAGTAGAAGAGTTAAAAAATTATATACACCATGTCATTTCAAAAAACTAAATTAAAAAGTGGGTTGCGAGTAGTAACAGTTCCAATGAAAAACGCTAACAGCGTCACAGTTTTGCTTTTGGTGGGAACAGGATCAAAATATGAAACTAAAGATATTTCTGGAATTAGTCACTTTTTAGAGCATATGTTTTTTAAGGGAACTCAAAAGCGCCCCAATACACTAGCGATTTCAGAAGTCTTGGATAAAATTGGTGGTCAGTATAATGCTTTTACTTCAAAAGAAGTAACGGGTTATTGGGCTAAGGTTGATAAAAAGCATACTGATGTGGCGTTGGATTGGATTTCAGATATCTTTTTAAATTCTAAATTTGATGCTGAAGAATTGGAGCGAGAGAAGGGCGTGGTGACCGAAGAATTGAATATGTATTTGGATATGCCACAAAGTCACGTAGGAGAATTGTTTGAAGAATTATTATATGGTGATACGCCAGCGGGTTGGCAAATTGTAGGAACGAAAGAAACGATTGCTGCATACACACGCGACAAATTAATTGAGTATTATCACAGTCATTATTCCAATGATAATACCGTGATTTGTGTGGCTGGCGATATTGATGAAAAAGAAATTGGGCAAAAATTAGAAACGCTTTTTGCAACCATTCAAGTAAGACCAGCGGCTGAAAAATTACCAGTGAAAGAAGAACAGTCAAAGCCTGGTTTATTGATGCATCATAAAAAAACTGATCAAACTCACTTTTGTTTGGGAGTTCGGGCGTACGATATGTATGACCCACGTCGCTTTGCTTTGCAATTAATTTCTGTAATGTTGGGAGGTAATATGTCGTCACGCTTGTTTATTTCCGTTCGCGAAAGGCATGGGCTAGGTTATTACATTCATACCTCGGTTGATATGGCAACTGATACCGGATATTTGGTTACGCAGGCGGGCATTAAAAATAATAATTTAGAGAAGGCGGTAGAATTAGTGTTGAAAGAATATAAAGATATTCGTGATAATGGAGTTTCAGAAGAAGAATTACAAAAAGCTAAAGATTATGTTCGTGGCTCTACGTCACTTTCTCTTGATGGTACTGATACGCAGGCATCATTTTATGCAACCCAGGAAGTGATGAATCAACCAACGCTAACTCCCGAAGAAAAATTAACGATGATTGATAAGGTGACGGTGGCAGATATTAAAGAAGTAGCAAAAGATATTTTTAAAAATGAAAAATTAAATTTATCAGTAATTGGCGCTTTTGAAGAAAAAGATAAAGAAACATTTTCAAATCTTCTGGCGCTTTAAGAAGTTATGGCAGATCAAACTCTCGATATTTCTTGGCAGGGCATTCTAAAAGTTTTCATTGCCGGATTTATTTTCTATATTCTCTTTTTAGCCAGAGATATTGCAGTTTGGTTTTTCTTTGCCTTGGTCATTTCTTTGCTTTTTGAACCGGCAATCACTTTTTTAAAGAAATTAAAGGTGCCAAAGATTATTGCGGTTATTATGGTGTATCTTTCTATTTTGGGATTTTTGGGACTCTTTATCTATCTTATTGCTCCTATTTTCGTCATAGAAATTCAGCAATTTTCTCAGAATATCCCACTCTATTTTGAGCGCCTCAATCCTATTTTTAATGATTTTGGTATTACCGTCGCACAAAATTTTGAAGACCTTACCACTACACTTATTAATTCCTTGCAGGCGAGTTCTGCTAGTATTATTAAAGCAGTGACCGTATTTTTTGGAGGTATTTCTTCAACTGCATTTATTTTTATTTTAGCTTTTTTTATCTCGCTAGAAGAAAATGGGTTAGAAAGATTTTTGGCCTTGCTGGTTCCTAAAAAATACGAAGAATATGTGATGAATCTTTTTGAGCGCGCTCAATATAAGGTTTCGGGTTGGTTTGGCGCAAGAATTATCGCCTGTATTTTTGTGGGCATGGCATCACTGGTAATCTTTTTATTGTTTAAAACAAAATATGCATTTACCTTGGCACTCATTTCCGGAGCATTAAATTTTGTGCCCTATGTCGGGCCGTTGGTAACTAGTCTTCTGACGCTCTTGTTTGTAGGAGTGTCGGATTCTTGGACATCAGCTGTGATTGTCATTGGTGCCCTGCTTGTTATTCAGGAAATTGAAAATAAAATTATCACGCCATTGTTAATGAAAAAGTTTTTAGATTTACCACCAATTTTGGTGCTAATGTCTTTATTGGTTGGAGGAACATTGTTTGGATTTTTAGGAATTATTTTTATTGTTCCTGTATTTGGAATTATTTACGAAGCGACTCGAGAATTTTTAATTAAAAGAAAGGAAGAACAAGTAACCTATTAAAATAACGATTTATGTCAAAAAAGTTTTACATTACTACTAGCATTCCTTATACTAACGCCGCTCCTCATATCGGATTTGCTTTTGAAATTATTCAGGCCGACGTAATAGCGCGCCACCAAAGATCTTTGGGGAGAGATGTTTATTTTTTAACAGGCACCGATGAACATGGATTAAAAACTCTTAGGGCTGCTGAAACAGCGGGCAAGGGGGTTTTGGAATTTGCCGATGAAGTTTCAGGAAAATTTAAGGATTTAGCAGGAGTGTTAAACATTTCTAATGATGATTTTATTAGAACCACGGATGAAAAAAGACATCTGCCAGCCGTTTATAAACTATGGGAGCAATTTGTTATTAAAGGAGATATCTATAAGAAAAAGTATCAAGGATTTTACTGTCCGGGCTGTGAAGCTTTTAAAACAGAAAAAGAATTAGCTGATGGAAAATGCACGATTCATCAAAAACCTGTTGAAGAAATTGAAGAAGAAAACTATTTCTTTAAACTTTCCAAGTATCTGCCTCGCATTAAAGAAATTATTGAAAAAGATGAATTAAAAATTATTCCTCAGGGTAAGAAAAATGAAATTTTGGGAATGATTGAAAATGGTATTGATGATATTAGTTTTTCTCGTGCCAAAGAAAAATATTGGTCATGGCCAGTACCGGGGGATGAGAGTCAGGTATTTTATGTTTGGCAGGACGCACTGCCAAATTATATTTCAGCAATTGGTTATGGAACTGATGAAAAAAAGTTTCAAACTTATTGGCCGGCTAATGTGCATGCCATCGGAAAAGATATCGTAAAATTTCACGCGCTCTATTGGCCAGCAATGCTTTTATCAGCTGATTTGGCATTGCCAGAAAGTATTTTTGTTCATGGATTCATCAATGTGGATGGTCAAAAAATGTCTAAGTCGCTGGGTAATGTGATAGATCCTTTTGAATTGGTAAAAAAGTACGGAGTTGATCCGGTTAGATATTATTTGCTTCGAGAAATTGTGCCAACCGAGGACGGAGATTTTACCTACGAAAAATTTGAAACACGGTATAATTCAGACTTGGCTGGCGGTGTGGGAAACTTATTATCTCGAACCGTAACTTTGGCCAATAAAGATAATTTTGCTTCTTGCCCTACTTCCGAGAAAATAAAAACCGAAGTACAGAAGACAAAAAAAGAAGTAGATGACTTTCTGCAGGAATTTAAATTTAACGAATCATTAAAATCTATTTGGGAACTTATTTCTTTTTGCGATAAATATATTAACCAAGAAAAACCTTGGGAAGGAAAAGAAAATGCCTCGCAGGTTATTTCAGATATTTTGTTTGCGCTAGAAAATATCGCAGAAATGCTTTTACCATTTTTGCCAGAAACTGCTGAAAAAATGAAACTAGTTTTGGAAACTAAAAAGTCGCAAGCTTTGTTCCCACGCTTGACTTAAAAAGTAAAATTTGGTATAAAATAGCTAGTTCGTTTTTTGCCCTGCTAAATCATGGAGGATTTGGTAAAACCCACATTTGGAGGAATGGTGAATGTTGGTATTATCCAGGCATCGCGATGAGAGCATTATTATTGGGGATGGTCCTAACGCTGTTACAGTCACGATCGTCGACATTCGAGGCGACAAAGTGCGCTTGGGGATCAGTGCTCCACAAGATGTGCCCGTCCATCGGCAGGAAGTGTACGAAGCGATTCAGCGCGAGAATCGCAAGGCGGCGCAGGTGCGCCCCTCCGAAACGCGTGAACTGGGCAAATAGCCCATGTTCCAGTCAACTCAGAAGCGACTAGTCTTTATGACTTTTCGCTTCTTTTTTATTGAATTTTTTGCTAATTAGGCTAAAATAGGTCTATGATTATAGATACTCATGCGCATATTAATTTCAAAGCTTTTAAGGATACAAGTGATGAAATTATTAAAAAAACTCTCGCTGAAGATATTTGGATAGTAAATGTTGGCACTAAATATGAAACCAGCGAGGCAGCGGTTTTGTTGGCTGAAAAATATGCCGAAGGCGTGTATGCCACTATTGGTTTACACCCTATGTTTGCGGCGGCAGAATTTGTAAAATTAAGAACCGATCCAGACGAAGGAGAATTTTTATTAAAGGAACAAGAATTTGATAAAGAAAAATATCGCGCTTTGGCGAAGTCAAAGAAAGTGGTGGCGATTGGAGAAATTGGTTTAGATTATTATTATCGCCCTAAAACCACGGCTAAATTAGAAGAATTTAAAGCTAAACAAAAGCGTATTTTTCAAGAACAATTAGATTTAGCTAAAGAATTAGATTTGCCGGTTATGCTTCACTGTCGTATGGCACACGACGATGTTATTGAAATACTACAAGGACAAACTTTTAAAGGAGGAGTAGTCCACTGTTTTACAGGAACTTTAGAACAAGCGCAAAAATATATTGCTTTAGGTTTTTATATTGGCATCAATGGTATTATTTTTAAATTTAACATTGATGAGGTTATTAAAACTATTTCCTTGGATAATATCGTAGTTGAAACAGATGCGCCGTATTTAACACCGGCACCAGAAGAGGGCAAAAAAAATGAGCCTATTTTTATTAAGCATACTATCCAAAAAATTGCGGAACTTAAAGGAGTGAGTTTTGAAGAAGCAGTGCACACTACAACACAAAATGCCAAAAAACTTTTTAATATTTAATGTATGAAAAAATATAATCCTCAAAAAATTGAAAAAAAATGGCAAGCGATTTGGCAGAAGGAAGGTTCTTTTGAAGCTAAAAATAGCTCTAAAAAACCAAAATTTTATGCTTTAGTTGAATTCCCTTATCCATCGGGAGACGGTTTGCATGTAGGACACTGCCGAAGCTATACAGCGCTAGATATTCTATCGCGTAAGCGTCGCATGCAAGGTTTTAATGTTTTATATCCAATGGGTTGGGATGCTTTTGGTTTACCTACCGAAAATTATGCTATTAAAATGGGCGTCGCGCCACAGGTAGTTACGAAAAAAAATACAGATAACTTTAGAAAGCAAATGAAAAGCTTGGGGCTTTCATTTGATTGGGCGCGCGAAGTAAATACTACCGATGAAAAATATTATCGCTGGACGCAGTGGATTTTTTTGCAATTATTTAAACATGGCTTAGCAGAAAAACAGGCCTTAAAAATTAATTGGTGTCCAAAAGATAAAATTGGTTTAGCTAACGAAGAAGTGATTAATGGAAAATGTGAAAGATGTGGCACCGCAGTTGAAAAGAAAGATAAGGTGCAATGGGTGATTAAAATTACTAAATACGCTGACAGATTAATTGATGATTTAAAAAATGTTGACTACCCACAGCGTGTCAAAGATCAGCAAACAAATTGGATTGGAAGAAGCGAGGGAGCTGAAATTGATTTTGAAATTTCAACCAGCAAAAACGCTGTTAAAGTTTTCACGACTCGCCCAGATACTATTTTCGGCGCCACTTTTTTGGTGGTTGCGCCAGAACATCCTTTGTTGGAAGATTGTAAATCTCAAATTACAAATCATAAAGAAGTCGAAGATTATATTCGGCAAGCAAAAAATAAATCTGATTTAGAACGACAAGAACAGAAAGAAAAAACGGGTGTAGAATTAAAAGGAATTAAGGCAATTAATCCAGCAACGAAAAAAGAAATTCCGGTGTTTGTGGCAGATTATGTTTTAACTGGTTATGGAACCGGAGCCATTATGGCAGTTCCCGCTGATGATGAAAGAGATAGGGCTTTTGCTGAAAAGTTTAATTTGCCAATTATTACTGATTATCAAAAGGCCGGTTTTGAAGATTTTGGCAAAAAGACTGTGCAGTATAAATTACGAGATTGGGTGTTTTCGCGTCAGCATTATTGGGGCGAACCAATTCCAATGATTGATTGCAAAGAATGTGGATGGGTGCCAGTTCCTGAAAAGGATTTGCCTGTTACTTTACCAAAGGTAAAAAAATATGAGCCAACTGATACGGGAGAATCTCCTTTAGCGGTGATGGAAAAATGGGTGAAAGTGAAGTGTCCTGTTTGTGAAAATTGGGCCCAGCGAGAAACTGACACTATGCCAAATTGGGCTGGATCAAATTGGTATTTCTTGCGCTACACTGATCCTAAAAATGCTAAAGAATTGGCAGATAAAAAGGCACTTGATTATTGGATGCCCGTTGATTGGTATAACGGCGGTATGGAGCATACGACACTTCACTTGCTTTACTCAAGATTTGTCTTTAAGTTTTTGTGGGACATTGGCGCCGTTCCTCGCGAAATTGGGAACGAACCCTACAAGAAAAGAACTTCACATGGAATTATTTTGGCGGAAGGCGGAGTGAAAATGTCTAAAAGCAAAGGTAATGTGATTAACCCTGATACGATTGTTAAAGAATATGGCGCCGATACTTTGCGTATTTATGAAATGTTTATGGGCCCGTTTGAACAAATGATTCCTTGGGATTCTAAAGGAATTGTTGGAGCACGCCGCTTTTTAGAAAAGATTTATAAGTTAGTGCAAGATGCAAGCGTTAAATCTCAAAACGAAAAACTGCAAGCGTTACTTAATAAAACTATTAAAAAGGTTAGCGAAGATATTGAGGCGATGAAATTTAACACAGCGATTTCTGCGATGATGTCGTTTGTTAATGAATGGTCAAATGCAGAAGTTGGCTTAAATAAAAAAGATGTCCAAAAGTTTTTGACCATTTTATTCCCATTTGCTCCGCACTTAGCTTCTGAGTTGGGATGTAAAGCTGATGTGTGGCCAAAATATGAAGAAGTAGTTGAAAAATCTGTTGAGGTCATTATTTCAGTTAACGGAAAGGTGCGCGATAAAATGGAAATGGCGAGTGGATTGTCGCAAAAAGAGGTTGAAAACATGGTATTGATTTCTCCCAAGATAAAGCCTTGGATTGAAGGAAAAGAAATTAAAAAAATTATTTTTGTTCCCAATAAATTAATCAATATCGTCGTTTAATATGATAAAAAAAGTAGTCATTTCAGCGGCAGGTCAAGGAACTCGTATGCAGGAGCTTTCTGAAAATAAGTCCAAACATTTAATTGAAGTTAATTCACGCCCCTTTTTAGCATATCTTTTGGACAACATTATTAAGGCCGGATATTCAAAGATTATGTTAGTGGTTGGGTTTCGCCAAGATTTGGTGGCAGAATTTTTAAAAACCTACGTTCTGCCTGAAGGCGTGACGATTGAAATGGTAAATCAGTTTGAGGTTTTAGGCCCAAAAGAAAAAATGTATGGCACGGCATGTCCGTTGATGTGCGTGAAAGATTTTGTGGGAAGCGATCAATTTATTTCTTTAGTAGGCGATAATTTTTATTCAGTGGATGATTTAAAATCAATGAACATTGATGATGATTTTTGCTATGTGGGAGGATTAAAAAACGACCATCCGGAAAAGTTTGGAGTACTTTTAACTGAGGGAGAAGTACTTAAAGAAATTGTTGAGAAGCCAAAAGAATTTGTAGGGAATCTAATCAATACGAGTTTATATAAATTTACTCCAGCAGTTTTTGAAAAGTTGTCGCTTGTTTCAAAATCACCACGCGGAGAATATGAAATTACCGATGTGATTTCGCTTTTAGCTCGCGACAAAAAGGTAAAAGTAAAAACTATCAAAGATAATTGGATGGATTTTGGTAGGCCCGAAGATGTAAAAACTTTTGCGACTGATTTTTTAAAAAATGGATAAATTAGAAAAGGTGGTAGAGTGTTTAAAAAATGGCGGAGTGGTCATTTGTCCAACTGATACGGTGTATGGATTCTTAGCCGACGCACAAAATAAAAAAGCGGTAGAAAATATTTATCGGTTAAAAAATCGACCGTTGGCAAAACCGCTTTCGGTTTTTGTAAAAAACATTGCAATGGCAGAGTCTTTGGGAGTGATAGATGAAAAACAGGTTCGCGTATTGCAAAAATATTGGCCAGGAAAATATACTTTTATCCTGAAGCGTAAATTTGATATGAGGTTATTTGGATTGGAAAAAGAAACGATTGCGATGCGCATTCCTAAAAATACCTTTTTGCAAAAATTATTGCGCAAATTAAATCGACCACTGGTGCAAACATCCGTAAATATTTCCAATGAAAAACCTTTGGAGAGCGTCAAAGAAATTCAGAAAATATTCGGAAAAGAAAAAGTTTTAATTGTGCCAGGTAGAGCGAGAAAGAATGCAAAGCCATCAAAAATCATTGATTTAACAAAAAATAAAATAATAAGAAAATAATATGGCAAATCTTAAAGCTAAAGATGCGCAAATTGCTAAATTAATTCAGCAAGAAACCAATCGCCAAAAAACGACTCTGCAATTGATTGCTTCCGAAAATCATTGTTCATTAGCAGTGCGAGAGGCGCTTGGTTCAATTTTAACAGATAAGTATGCCGAAGGTTATCCGGGCAAGCGCTATTATGGTGGTAATGAATTTATTGATCAGGTCGAACAGCTTTGCATTGATCGTGCTAAAAAACTTTTTGATGTTGAGCATGTTAATGTTCAGCCTCATTCTGGCAGTCCAGCTAATGCCGTAGTATATATGGCAACTTGCGCGCCAGGAGATACTGTAACCGGCTTAGCTTTGCCAATGGGAGGTCATTTAACTCATGGAGCTAAGGTGAGTTGGGGCGGAAAATTTTTTAATTCAATGCAATATAGCGTTGATGAGAAGAGTCATCTTTTAAATTACGACGAAATTGAAGAGCTAGTTAAAAAGCATAAGCCCAAGTTAATGTGGGTGGGCGCTACGGCATACCCTCGCTTTTTTGACTGGTCACGATTGGCAAAAATTGCGGATTCAGTTGATGCTTATTTAGCGGCAGATATCGCGCACATTGCGGGACTCGTGGCGGGAGGAGTTCATCCAAGCCCAGTGCCGTATGTTCATATTGTAACGACGACAACTCATAAAACATTACGTGGTCCACGTGGCGCTATGATTATGGTCACCAAAAAGGGATTAAAAAAAGATCCTGAACTTGCTAAAAAAATTGATAAGGCAATGTTTCCGGGTCTGCAGGGTGGGCCTCATGAAAATGCGATTGCTGCCATTGCGGTGGCGCTTAAAGAAGCATCTTCTTTTGGATTTAAAAAATATGCAAATCAGGTAGTAAAAAATGCCAAGTGTTTAGCCGAAGAGTTAAAAAAATACGGATTTAATCTTATTAGTGGCGGAACTGATAACCATTTATTAGTCATTGATTTGCGTAATAAAAATATCACCGGCGCAGAAGCTCAAGATTTATTAGAATCAGCAGGAATTAGCACTAATAAAAATAGCATTCCCTTTGATCCGGCTGGGCCATTTAAGCCATCTGGTTTGCGCATTGGAACTCCTGCAGTAACAACTCGTGGAATGAAAGAAAAAGAAATTCGCCAAATTGCCAAATGGATAAATGAAGTTATTACAAATCCTGCGAGCGCTAAGAAAGTACGACAAGAGGTCAAAAAACTTTGCCAGAAATTCCCACTTCCTAGGATTTTATAAAGAATTTAGAAAAAATTAAAAAGAAAAAGCCCCAGGTGGTGTTATTATTACCACGAGGGGTTTTGGATTAAATCTTCATTTCCGGCTCACATCCACTCCGATAGTAGTGCTTTTTGGCGCCACCGATAAAGAGCAAGTGGGAATGCAATACTTAGCGCTCCGAAGAACATGTAGAGGGGAAGAATGTAGTTAACGAAGGTTTGTTCAGTGATGGCGAAGATTGCCAGTCCGTAACCGACAGCAAAGAATGCCCAGGCAAA
>CAYYYT010000005.1:0-14345 GCA_964476105.1 uncultured Candidatus Saccharibacteria bacterium
CAGCCTTGGAGAGGTATTTCTTTGCTGCTTTGGAAAGTGGTATGTATGGGATCTATGGCAAAATCATTAACTTTTATTTTGCTGTCAATTAACTTTTTAAATCTCCATATACAGTATCTATTAATTGACAAGCCTTCTTGCGATGATTTTTTCTCAAGATCCTTAAACGTGTAGATTCCAAGTATTTTTCTTATGTCGTGACTAGACAAATACTTAATAAATTCAAATATTGCTTTTTCCTGTTTAGAAAAAGCGAGGGTGAGCGATTTTGATGATTGTGATCGCCCTCTTAAGTCCGGGAAATATATAGATTTGAATTCTTGTTTTATTTCCATATTAGTAAATGATAACATTTTATGATACTTATTAGCAAAATATGAAACTGTGGATAACCTTCGGTTTAATTTCGGTATTATAATAACTAAATTGATATTTTTTTAACCATATTAAGTTAGCAAGATAATATTAAAATAAGGTATTGCAAAATAAGCTATGGATTTAATTAAGAAAAAAGATAAAATAGAACATGTTTGTAAAAAATGCAAAAAACATTTTGAAATTGAAGAAATGGAAGTTGATCATATTAAGCCTTGGAGCAAGGGAGGAAAAACAATTGCAGGAAATTGTCAGATGTTGTGTTTAGATTGTAATCGCACCAAGTCAGGAAAATAGCACTGCAAAATCAAAAAATTGTTTAGTGAAATCGAAAAATAGTTCGATAAACTCGCGATAAATAAACCTATGACAAAAAATAGATTAGAAAATTTTTCTGATGCCGTGATTGCTATTATTTTGACGATCATGGTTTTGGAACTTAAAATTCCCCACCTGACAAATTGGGGCAGTGTTATGCAAGTTTATCCGTCGTTTATTGCTTATGGTTTGAGTTTTGCTTTTATTGGCATTTATTGGGTTAATCATCATCACTTGGTGCACGCCGTTGGATATGTTAATTCTAAAATTTTGTGGGCGAATTTATTCCTTTTGTTTTGTCTTTCGCTGATTCCCTGGGCGACGGGTTTTATGGGAGAAAATCATTTTGAGCGCAATAGCGTTATTGTCTATACGCTTTTAGCAGTTTTGCCGGCCGTTGCTTATAGCTTGCTCAGTTCTGCCATTATTCATAGTAGAAATCCCAACGCACAGGCTTTGAGTATTTTGCAAAAGACAAAATCAAAAGAATACTTATCACTGGTGTGCTATATTTTGGCGTTGGTAAGTTCTTTTTGGAATACCGCCATTTCGCTGACACTCATTTTTCTTGTTTCATGCATTTGGATTATTCCCAACCGACAAATCGAAAAGATATTTGATTAATGTAAAAAATATAATTTGAAAATGGAAAAGCAGAATACAAAAACAATATTAGTAGATGCTGTTTATTCATTGGTTTCTGATAAAGGAGTTATTTTTCAAGAAATGTTTGATTTGCTAGAAGAATATCCAAATAGAAAAATTATTCTTACTAACGCGGATGATGAAAAATGGGAGCAATACGGCTTAAATAAAATGCCATATGAAGTTTTCACGCTTAAGCATAACCCTGAAAAAACAAATCCGGAATATTATGAAAAACTCTTGTCACACTTCGGATTAAAAGCAGATGATGTTATTTATTTTGAGCATAACGCAGGGGCAGTTAAAAGTGCCGAATCAGTTGGCATTAAATCCTATTTTTACGATCAAGATAAAAAAGACTTAGTTGATTTAAAAAACTTTATAGATGAAAATGTAGTGTATGGAAAAGAAAAGTAACAATCAAAATAAAAATATCATCTATCCCAAGGTGGGGTTTTGGGATATTACTCGTTCCTTTTGGCAGGGAATGAATCCACAAAAGTGGTCGCTGTTTGTTTTATTTTTCTTAATGGTTGCTTTGAACCTTATTTCGGTGGCAATTCCGCTTTTTTATAAGCAATTTTTTGATGTGATTGCGCAAAGTCAGGATAAACACCTTATTGCCGACAAATTAATTTGGATTATTATTGAAATTTTAATTTTCCACGGCATTATTTGGGCGATGTATCGCCTCTATGCTTTTATTAACACCAGTTTTCAGGCGCACACCATGGCACGCTTAAAGCAACAGGCTTACGACTATGTAATGCGACATTCCTACAGCTTTTTTACCAATAATTTTACGGGAGGATTGGTACAAAAAGTAAATCGATTTGCGCGCGCGTTTGAAAGAATGGGAGATAAAATTTTGTGGGATATGTCTTCCCTGGCGATTCGCGTGGCGTCGATTATTGTGATTGTCTATTTTATGAACCGCTGGGCGGCGCTGGTGATTTTGGTTTGGGCCATTGTTTTTATCTTGTTTAATGTGGCGTTTTCTATGTGGAAAATTAAATATGATTTAAAGGTGGCGGAAATTGATTCTAAAAGCACGGGTTATTTGGCCGATACCATTACTAATCAAAATACGGTGGCACTTTTTGCCAAGTTTGCCTTTGAATCTTTAGGGTATAAGCGTGTGACCGACCAGCAGGCACAAATTACGAAATTTAACTGGAATTTATCAGCAGTGATAGAAGCTGGGCAATCGCTTTTGGGGTTTAGTATTGAATTTTTACTCTTTTATTTCACGATAAAATACTGGGAGCAAGGTTTGGTCACGGTTGGATTTTTCGTTTTGCTTCAGGCATATTTGATTAACTTAATGGATCAGCTTTGGGGATTTACGCGTATGATCCGCGATGTGTACAGCGCTTACGCTGATGCGAAAGAAATGGTGGAAATTATGAAACTGCCCCATGAAATTGTGGACGCGCCGGATGCTTTAGAATTAAAAGTGGCGGAGGGTGGCATTGAATTTAAAAAATTGCAATTTAGTTTTGGTGACAAGGCCGCCTCCGCCAAGGCTTCGGCGAGCCGAGGCAAAAAAGTGCTTTCGGGAATTAATTTAATAATTAAACCGGGTGAAAAAGTGGCGTTGATTGGACCTTCGGGCGCTGGAAAAACTACCTTTGTAAAATTATTATTACGGCTTTATGCACCAAGTGCTGGGCAGATTTTAATTGATGGGCAGGATATTCAAAAGGTGACGCAGGATAGTTTGCGAAAAAATATTTCTATGGTTCCCCAGGATCCGATCTTGTTTCACCGCACCTTGGCGGAAAACATTGGATATGGTTCGACTGGCGCATCACAAAAAGAAATTGAGCGCGCGGCAAAATTGGCACACTGTGACGAGTTTATTAAAAATCTATCAATGGGATTTGAAACTCACGTGGGAGAACGCGGAGTGAAATTATCAGGGGGTGAGCGTCAGCGCGTGGCCATTGCCCGTGCCATTTTAAAAAATGCTCCGATTTTAATTTTAGATGAAGCGACCAGTTCTCTTGATTCTCATTCAGAATCACTTATTCAGGACGCGCTAAATACCTTGATGAAAGATAAAACGGTAATTGTAATTGCTCACAGGTTATCCACAATCGCCAAAATGGATAGAATTGTAGTGATTGATAGTGGAAAAATTATTGAACAAGGTAGTCATAGTGATCTTTTGCAGAATGAAAATAGCTTGTATAAAAAGCTGTGGACATTGCAGGCCGGAGGGTTTTTGTCCGATGAGGAGAAGGAGGAACCTGTTTCTATTGATAGCTTGGATGAAGAAAAAGAACCCGCCTCCGCTGAAAGCTTCGACGAGGCAAAGGAAGAGTAGTGTTTTTAAAAGCGGTCCGCCTTCGGCGGACCGCTTTTCTTTACTTTTATCTTTGCAAGGCTTACCATAAAGATAATGCTATTAAATTAATTATTTATGGAAAATAATGTTCAAATGGAAAATGTAAAAAGAAATGTGCCACGTGATGTCTTTTTGCATCTTTTTAATATGGTGGCACTGTATTGGTTTGCGGTAAGTTTTATCACGCTCATTTGGCAATACATAAATTATTTTTTCCCCGATGCGCTAGATAATAGTTATAGTTTTTACTATTCCGTACGTTTTGCTTTGGCATCACTTTTTGTGGTATTCCCGCTATTTATTTTCACTTCATGGATGCTTAATAACATTTATCGCCAAGAAGGCGGAGCGCGCGAAAGCAAGGTTCGCAAATGGTTAATTTATTTAACGCTTTTTATTACGGCACTGGTAGTGGTGGGTGATTTAATTTTTACGCTTAATACTTTTTTAAATGGTGAAATTACCGCGCGGTTTACGCTAAAAGCTTTTTTGATTATTGCCGTAGCGCTGGTTATTTTTGCCTATTATTTAGATGATATTAAAAAATCTTTGCCATCAACTTTAACTAAATATTACGCCTTGGCGGTTTCTTTGGTGACGGTGCTTGCTATGGTTAGTGCGTTTTGGATTGCGGGTTCTCCTTTTACTGCACGCTTGGCAGGATTTGATCAGCAAAGAATTTATGATTTACAAGGTATTCAAGGACAAATTGTTAATTATTTCCAACGCAAGCAAGTGATGCCAGAAAATCTTAGCCTTTTAGCTGACTCAATTTCTGGCTATGTAGCGCCAGCAGACCCCGAAACCAATCAACCCTACGAATACACCATAAAAGACGCGTCTGCGCCTGTTTTTGAGCTTTGCGCAACCTTTAAAACTAAGGGTAACCAATATCAGCAAGGTGTAAAGTCATTGCCAGCTTATCCAGACAGTTCATATTCACAAAATTGGAACCATGGCATCGGCCGAGTGTGCTTTGAAAGAAAAATAGATACCTCGCTTTATCCGCCTATTCCTACGAATAAATAAAAAACTGATTGACAAATTGATAAAAAGTGCTATTTAAAAGGTAGCACTTTTTAATTACATTTCTTTTTCTGGAGAAATTCATGGAAGAGTTTAAGGAATGGCTGGTGGCAATTATTTCCGCTTTGGCGACAGTGATTCTTATGATTTACGCGTCGCTATTGCTGGGCGGACCCAAATTGGCAAACCGATTTGCTAACGCGGTTTACAAGGGATCAACTAAGATTGCCTGGAACACGCTGTGGCTTCCCTTTAGGATGTTATTCCGCACGCTGAAATTTAAGAAAAAAGGAAAAAAGAAAAAGAAAGGTTGAAAAACCAAATCATAAAACCCTTGGCATTTGTCCGGGGTTTTTGTTTGCAATATATCGATTAGAAATAGTAAAATAGTAGTATGAATAATCAAGAATTGGGGCAATTAGGGGAGCGTTTGACCTGTGAATATCTTGTGAATAATGGGTATAATATCTTGGGGATAAACCATAGAATAACCTTTGGAGAAATTGATATTATTGCTAGGAAAAAATGGAGACTTTTTAGAAAAAATGACAAAACCATTCATTTTGTTGAAGTAAAAACCATTCTTGGCGAAAAAGATTTTTATCCCGAAGACAGGGTTAATGATAAAAAACAGAAAAAATTACGGCAGTTGGCACTTATTTGGCTTCAGAAACAGGGATTTTCCCAAGACTATCCCTATCAAATAGATGTTGCTGGAATTACGGTAAATTCTAAGACAAATATGGCGCGTCTTTTTTATTTTTTTAACGCCGTTGGTGATTAAGCAATGCAATTTATTTATCCACAGTTTATCCCTTGACCGGGATTTTTTATTTTAGTATATTTAAGTTGGATAAGTTATTTGTTTTCTTTAATGAAAACAAAAGACGAGTCCGTTTAGCTCTTTCCTTATACACTGTCCGTCCACCTTGCTAACCCCCACCCAACCATATCAAAGACTTCCCTAAAAAAGAAGTCTTCTCTATTCTAATTTTTAGAATGGAAAACTAGGTGCAAAAGACTTTTATGTCTTCGATGTGAGAAATACCCAACCGGTTAAAGATTAGGCATTTCCCAACTTAAAGACGAGAAGTCTTTTTGCATGGTCAAAATATCTTGTAAGATTATAAAAAGTGATGTATAGTATGGGCAGTTCTTAACAAATAGTTTCTTTAAGGAAGAGTTGCCATGAGAATCCTTTACGGTGATTTGCTTAGGTTACTTGAGCATCGCAGGATTTACTGCCAAGTTCGTGTTGGGCTAGGCCATAAACCAGATCTGGTTGAAATAGAATCTGGATACCGCTCTGTGAATCAAGGTGATTTGCGGTGGGTGCCGATGGAAATTTCGCTCGAAAGTGTTACTTATTTCAAATTACTAACTAGTGGAGGGAAAAAGAAAAATCAATTACTTTGGAATCATATAATTGAAGTGGGAGTGGCGACTGCTCGGGTGGAGGAAAAAACATACTACGCTGGCCTTACCCTTGTTTGGGAAGATGTTAATCCCGAAACTGGCAAGCTGGAAGAACACGTCGTTCACTGTGGAAATGTCATTTGAAATCAAGAAAGCAGGGTGATGTATGATCGCTGAAAGCTTAGGAAAAGTAAGAAGACTTTTGGAAAATCCGGAAATCTTCTTTGAAATCCGTTTGATTAAAGAAGATGGTAGGCGAAGATTGGTTAATATTCATCTTCACCCTATCAATGACCGCGCGTGGCTTAAAAAAGTTACGCCAGGGTTTCAGGATCTTCGCTTCTTTTTGAGTGCGACCAAAAATTTAAGCGACAGTCACACGATGCGAATCGAAGTCTTGATGGAGCGACTTTGGGATGGCCAAGATCCGATTCTTGTTGGATTTGTGGTGTTTTGGGTTCAAGAAGTTAACGGAAACCCAGAACCAAAACACGTTACTTTCTCTGTTCAAAATGCTTGAATTTTTGCCCCGCTGGCGTTGCTGGTGGGGTTTTTATTTTGCAAAAATTTCATTAAAATTATTTGACGCCAAATTCAAATTTTGCTATAGTAAAGCCAATTAATCACCGGAAATGAATTGTGTCTGCCTGAAAGCGGACTTTTTATTTAATGGTGAACAAACATTATGGATATAAAATTATTTCAACGAGCGTTGGCGCAGATTTCAGAAACTCGGGGCATTGCACCTGAAGTTATTATTGAAACCATTGAAGCAGCCATCGCTACTGCCTATAAAAAAGATTATGGGCAAAAAGGGCAAAAAATCAAAGCTAAGTTTAATCCAGTTTCTGGAGAGGCTCAGTTTTGGCAAGTAAAATTGGTAGTAGACGAATCAATGCTCTACACCGAAGAAGAAATTGAGGAATTGAAAGAGCAAAAAATTGTGCCAAATGAGGACTTTGCACCAAAAAGCGAATCCGCCTTTGCGCAAGGCTCTGGCGAGACAACGGAAGAAATCAAAAAAGTGGTTTTCAATCCTGAAAAACACATTATGCTCGCGGATGCCAAAGAAAAAAAGTTAGACATTCAAGTTGGCGATGAATTAGAAATTCCTTTGGTAGCTAAAGAAGATTACGGACGAATCGCAGCTCAAACTGCCAAGCAAGTTATTTTGCAAAAAATTCGCGAAGCAGAAAAGCAAACCATTGCTAATGAATTCAAAAACAAAGAGGGTGAAATTATTTCTGGCGTGGTGCAACGAATTGAAGGAGGTACGATTTTGGTTGACATTGGAAAAACGCTGGGAATTTTAAATCGTGAAGAGCAGATACCTGGAGAATTTCATCGCCAAGGACAACGCTTAAAATTATACATTCTTAAAGTAGAAGATGGGCCAAAGGGGTCGGTAGTTTTGCTTTCACGAGCATATCCGAAATTAGTATCGCGATTGTTTGAATTGGAAGTACCAGAAATTGCTTCGGGAGTGGTGGTGATTAAATCTATTGCCCGAGAAGCTGGTTACCGAACAAAAATGGCAGTAAGTACCACCGAAGAAAGAATAGATCCAATTGGTAGCTGTGTTGGTCAGAGAGGAACGAGAATTATGGCAGTGATTAATGAATTGGGAGGTGAAAAAATAGATGTGATTTTATGGCAGGAAAGCCCTGAGAAGTTTATTGCTAATGCTTTGTCACCAGCAAAAGTTTCTGGAGTAAAGATTTTAGAAAATAATTCAGCGACGGTATTTGTGCCAGAGGATCAGTTCTCACTTGCGATTGGAAAAGATGGAAGAAATGTCAGATTGGCAGCGAACTTAACGGGGTGGAAAATTGATGTAAAAGTTGGCGAAGCGCCAGCGGTAAAAGAAGCCGCCGCCGCTGAAAGCTCTGGCGAGCCAATGGAAGAAAAGGCAGAATCTGAAAAAGAAAAAAAGGAAAAAAAGCCGAAAAAAGTAAAAAAGAGTAAAGCAAAAGAGGTTTTAGAAGAAGAGGAAGAATAAAAATAAATTAATCTAATTAACCTAATTATCCTAATTGACCTAATGAAATTCTGAAACCTAAATCGTTTTAGAATAATTAGAACAATCAGAATAATTTGAATAATTTTTCATGTTAATCACATATTTTCCAGTTGTTGTTTCATTGTTTACCGTTGCCTTTGTGTTTTTCTTGATTTCTAAGATTAACAACGCTCCGGTAGCAGGCGATAAGGCTGTGGCAATTACTGCTGCAGTGCAAGAAGGTGCGATGTCTTACTTAAAAAGACAATATAAAACCGTTGCCGTTGTGGCAGTAGTTTTGTTCGTGGCGCTTTTGTTTATGAGTTGGAAAATTGCTATTGGATTTTTAATCGGTGCAGTTTTGTCAGGAGTTTCAGGATTTATTGGTATGGTAGTTTCTACCAAGGCTAATACTCGTGTAGCTAAGGCTGCTGAAAAGAGCATGGATAATGCGTTGGATATTTCATTTAAGGGAGGATTGATTACCGGTTTAATGGTGGTTGCTTTGGGACTTTTGGCGGTTGCTGGATATTATTTTGCTACCGGAATTTCTGGTTTAGTTGGTTTGGGATTTGGAGCTAGCTTGATTTCAGTATTCGCTCGAGTAGGTGGTGGAATTTACACCAAAGCTGCTGACGTAGGAACTGATATGGTGGGTAAAATTGAAAAAAATATTCCTGAAGATGATCCTCGCAATCCAGGAGTTATCGCCGACCAAGTGGGAGATAACGTGGGCGACTGCGCTGGTATGGCTGCCGACATTTTTGAAACTTACTCAGTTTCTATGGTAGCAACGATGATTTTGGGAGATTTGTTATTCCCTCGATCACCTCAATTTATTTTATTGCCTTTGTTCTTGGGTTCTGTTTCTATGTTGACTTCTATTATTGGTAGCTTCTTTGTAAAATTGGGCAAAACAAAAAATATTATGGGCTCAATGTACAAGGGTTTGGCAGTATCAGTAGTATTGTCAGCCATTGCTTTTTATCCTTTGATTTCTAAGATGATGGCCGGTCAAAATGTTTCAGCCATGAACTTATACCTTTGCACCTTAATTGGTTTGGCAATTACTGCTTTGATGTTCGTGATTACTGAATACTACACTGATAAAAAATACAGCCCAGTAAAATCAATTGCTAAAGCTTCAGAAACTGGTCATGGAACTAACATTATTCGCGGTTTGGGAATTGGTATGGAAGCAACTGCTTACCCAATTTTAATTATCGCTGCGGGAACTATTATAAGCTTTTACTTAGCCGGAATTTACGGAGTAGCACTTGCAGTAGTATCTATGCTTTCTATTTCCGGTATCGTGGTAGGAGTTGATGCTTATGGACCTATTACTGATAACGCTGGCGGAATTGCCGAAATGTCAGGAATGCCAGGAGAAATTAGAAAAATTACCGATGAACTTGATGCTGTAGGAAACACCACCAAAGCCGTAACGAAGGGTTATGCGATTGCTTCAGCCGGATTGGCAGCTTTGGTATTATTCTCAGCCTATACTCAAGAAGTAACTGATCATGTTGGTTTGGGAAATGTGGCTTTTGATTTAACCAATCCAAAAATTATTGCTGGATTATTAATCGGAGGACTATTGCCTTATCTTTTTGCAGCTTTCTTGATGGGAGCAGTTGGAAAGTCAGCTGGTAAAGTAGTAGAAGAAGTTCGCCGACAATTCCGCGATATTAAAGGTTTAATGGAAGGAACTGCAAAGCCAGAATACGGAAAGTGCGTGGACATTGTAACTAAGTCAGCGATTAAAGAAATGATGATTCCAGCTTTGATTCCCGTAGTAGCACCTATTTTGGTGGGCTGGATTTTGGGAGTAGAAGCTTTGGGAGGATTGTTGATTGGAGCAACCGTTACTGGACTCTTTGTGGGAATTTCTATGACTACTGGTGGAGCTGCTTGGGACAACGCTAAAAAGTACATTGAAGAAGGAAACTACGGCGGAAAAGGCAGTTTTGCGCATCAGGCAGCGGTTACGGGAGACACCGTGGGAGATCCTTACAAAGACACTGCTGGACCTGCGATTAACCCAATGATTAAAGTATTAAACATTGTGGCTCTCTTGATTGTAGCATTCTTGGTGTAATAATTACCGCCCCGCGCCGAAAGGCGCGGGGCGTAAATTTATGGAAACAATAGAGATTGTATTATTTGTAATTATATTTATTTGGTTATTCTTAGTGTCAAGTTTCGGTGGCAAGATAGAAGAGTTGGAATATCGCACAGATGAAATAGAAAATAACTGGGAAGAAAAGTTCGGAGATTTTGATGATAGCACGGAAGAAGAATATAGTGGTGAATGAAGACTGGATAAGAAAAATAAATTTATGGATTTAATTTTAGTAAAAGATTTTTTTAGAGAAACGAGCTTGGATGCTTTAGCTTTTGTATCCTTGATTGGAATCTTTTATGTAATGGTTAATTTAGTTCGAGCCATGGACTACGAACGTAGGATAGAAATTATAGAAGCAAAAAAACAGAAAGAGATCGATAATTTTAACGAGAGCATAAAGAATTCGGGGATGATGCAAGAATATGCTGATCGGATGTTAGTATCTATAAAAAATAAATACCAACCTAATTTAGATCGACTTGATAGAAAAAGAAAATTTATTCTAGAAAGATTGCCGTTTTTTAAAAACTAACTGCCAAATTCATAAATTAAAAAAGTAGCAAATCAATTTAATTAGGGGGTAGAATTAAAAAATAGATTAAGTCTATGCAGGATTTGGAAAATCAGTATTGTTTGCCTCAGACTCAGCTAAAACTTTTAACTCCAGGTGAAATAAAAGTTTTTTTGGGGCAATTGCGTGGTTGGGAATTCTTGGAAACGCAAAAAATTGTTAAAGAATTTATTTTTAATGATTTTTCCCAGGCAATGAAATTTGTAAACCAAGTAGCCGAATTGGCAGAAAAGGAAAATCATCACCCCGATATTGCCATTCATTATAATAAGGTAGAAATTGTTTTGTGGACGCATTTTGTAAAGGGTTTGTCCATTAACGATTTTATTTTAGCAGTGAAAATTGACGCATTATAAATAATTAACACGAGAGAATCATATGAAAAGTAGTATTAAAAAATTACCAAAATCTGAAGTAGAAATTGCTTTTGAATTAACCGCCGAAGAATTCCAAAAATATTGGGATTTGGCACTAAACCATTTTAAGGAACATTCCAAAATTGACGGATTCCGCAAGGGACAAGTTCCGGCAAAAATGGTGGAAGAAAAAGTAGGCAACGAAAATATCTTAATGGAAGCCGGAGATTTGGCAGTGAGAAAATCGTATGCCCAGGTGGTAAAAGAACATAATTTAGAACCGATTGGTGACCCAGAAATGCAAATTAAAAAAATTGGCAAGGGGTCTGATTTTGAATTTACGGTGAAAGTTTCGGTTTTACCAGAATTAACATTGCCAGCCTACCAAGAAATTGCCGGCGCAGTGAAAGGACAAGAAATTAAGGTAGAAGAAAAAGAAGTTGATGAAGCGATTAGTTATTTGCAAAAGAGCCGAGCGAAATTAGCTCAGGTAGACAGGCCAGCAGAAGCGAAAGACTTTATTGAAATTGAATACCAAAACAAAGATATTAACGGCGGAAAACTCATTAAAGATGCCTTTATTTTAAACGAAGGTGGATTTTTAAAGGATTTTGAAGATAATCTGATTGGTATGAAATCTGGCGATGAAAAAGAATTTACCGCTAAATTTCCTGAAAATAACCCAGACAAAAACTTGGCTGGTAAAGACGGAGTATTTAAGGTGAGAATGGTTTCGGTGCAATCGATGGAATTACCAGAACTAAATGATGAATTCGCCCAGCTTTTGGGAGCGTTTGATAGCATGGTAAGCTTGAAAGAAAACATCAAAGCGGGCATTACCATGGAAAAAGAATCTGGAGAAAAGCAACGCCGGCGCGCGGAAATTTTAAATGCGATTTCAGCAAAAATTACCTTTGAAATTCCAGAAAAAATGGTGGATTATGAAAGTGCACGATTGTTTGAGGATTTTAAAAATCAAATTGCTCAAAATGCAAAGATTGATTTTGATCAATACTTAGCTTCGGTGAAAAAATCAGAAGACGAAATGAAAAAATCTTTTGCCCAGGAAGCCGAAAAACGCATTAAGGGATTTTTGGTATTGCGAGAAATTGGCAAGGCTGAAAAGATTGAAGTTACTGACGAAGAATTGCAAAAAGAAGTAGAAAAAATGGCAAAAAGCTATTCCAAAGAATCATTGGCAAAAATTGACATTGGTCAGTTAAAAGAGTATGCTAAAGGTGCAATCTATAACGAAAAAGTTTTCAATAAACTGGAAAGTTATAGCGCAAAATAAGTATGGCAATTGTTCCAACTATTATAGAAAAAACACAACGCGGTGAACGCGTATACGATATATTTTCAAGGCTTTTAGAAGAGCGTATTATTTTTTTGGCGGGCCCGGTAACGGATGTCAGCGCAAATTTGATTATTGCGCAGATGTTGTATTTAGAATCAAAAGACCCTAAAAAAGATATTAAGCTTTATATTAATAGTCCAGGAGGTTCGGTTACAGCGGGTTTGGCGATTTATGACACCATGCAGTATTTAAAATGCCCGGTTTCCACTATTTGTATTGGAATGACCGCTTCTATGGCAGCCATTATTTTAGCCGCCGGCGCTAAAGGCAAACGGTTTGCTTTGGCTAACGCGGAAGTAATGCTCCATCAAGTTATGGGCGGAGTCCAAGGACAGGCTTCAGAAATTGAAATTACCGCAAAACAGATTCTCAAAATCAAGGCGTCAATTAACCAAATTTTATCAAAGCACACCGGTCAAGCTATTGATCGCGTGGAAAAAGATACCGACCGAGACTACTACTTAACCGCCAAAGAAGCCAAAGAATACGGCCTCATTGACGAAGTTATTGAATCTACCAGATAATCCTGGGAAAATATAGCGTATACAAAACAACTCACCGCGTTGGATGAGTTTTTTTGTTTAAAAGTAACTTATGGGGTTATTTTTAAACAAAAAGTCTTAAGATTAATAATATAAATTACTAAAAACATGGACCAAATAATGGTAAATATATTCGTCGCTGTTTTTACTTTGGCTCTTGGAATTGGCGCTGGGTATTACATTCGTCAGTCATTGGCGAAAAAACGCGCCGGTTCGCTGGAAGCAAAACTTCAAAAAAGAGTTATTGATGTTAAAGCAGAAACAACCGAATTAGTAAAAAATGCGGAAACGAAAGCAGCTGACATTATTGATAAAGCGCAAAAAGAAATTGATCAGAGGCGCCGAGAATTTTTGAAAGCTCAGCAGGTGTTACTGGATAGAGAAAAATTGTTGGAGGATAAAATTTCGGTTTTTGATAAAAAAGAATCCGAATTGCAAGAGAAGGTGGAAAAGTTAAAAGTGGTTAAGGAAGATGTTGATAAATTACGCCAAGAAGCTGAGGAAAAATTAGAAAAAGTGGCGAATTTAACTCGCGAAGATGCGAAAAAGGAATTATTGGCATTGGTAGAAACTGATTATCAAAAAGATATTTTGCAACGCGTGCGCAAAATGGATGAATATGGCCGAGATGCGTTATCGACAAAAGCTAAAGAAATTGTAGCCTTAGCTATTCAAAAAGTGGCAGTGCCTCACACCCAGGAACTAAGCACTACCACCATTATTCTGCCAAGCGAAGATATTAAGGGAAGAATTATCGGAAAAGAAGGTAGAAACATTAAAACCTTTGAAAAAATGACCGGCGTGGAATTGATTTTAGACGAAGCTGCGGATTCGGTAGTGATTTCGTGTTTTAATCCTGTGCGTCGTCAAATTGCGAAAATGGCGCTGGATAAATTAATTGCTGATGGACGAATTCAGCCAGCTAAAATTGAAGAAAAAGTAGCTGAAGCAACTGAAGAAATTACACAAATTATCAAGCAGGCCGGAGAAAAAGCGATTTATGATTTGGGAATTATTGGCGTGAATGACAAGTTGGTGCAAATTTTGGGAAGATTACATTATCGAACCAGCTACGGTCAAAATGTTCTGATGCATTCTATGGAAGTGGCACAAATTGCTGAAACCATTGCTAACGAATTAAAAGCTAATAGCGAAGTGGCCAAGCGTGGAGCTTTGTTTCATGATATTGGAAAGGCGTTGGATCAACAAATTCAAGGATCACACATTGAAATTGGAATTAAGATTTTGGAAAAGTATGGCGAGTC
>CAYYYT010000006.1:0-11707 GCA_964476105.1 uncultured Candidatus Saccharibacteria bacterium
AACGTGCTCCGTTAAATAGAGTTAATTGAATTTATTTTTAAAGCTGCGGGATCGTCTAATGGTAGGACTTGGGTCTTTTAAGCCCCTATCTAGGTTCTCCGCCAAAGGACGGATGCGCCTCTGGCGCAGAATCCCAATAATATGTATTATGTTTATATTCTAAAAAGTTTTTCTTATAATACGTTTTATGTTGGCAGTTCTGAAAATCCAAAAAAGCGCCTTGATGAAGAACACAATAAAGGAAAAGTAAGATATACTAAAGGAAAAATGCCATGGGTTATTGTGTATCAAGAAGAATTTTTGACGAGAGGTGAAGCGATGAGGCGTGAAAAATTTTTCAAATCTGGTCAAGGAAGAAAGTATATTAAAGGGGTTATTGAAAATTAAGCTGCGGGATCGTCTAATGGTAGGACTTGGGTCTTTGGAACCCACTATCTAGGTTCGAATCCTAGTCCCGCAGCTTAGTTTTTAATAACAATCTCAAATTTCTCTACACTCAAAAAACCTCCTTTCGGGAGGTTTTTTGTTGTAGTAGGCATTTGAAAACTGTGTTATACTTATCGATAAATGCATAAAATAAAATGAAATTAATTAAGAAAATTGAAATAAAACATTTCAGATCTATTTTTGAGCAAACTTTAGAGGAATTGGAAAGTATAGTTATTTTTGGTGGAAAAAACGATAGTGGTAAATCCAATATTCTTCGCGCTCTAAATCTTTTTTTTAATGGCAAAACTTCTTTTATGGAAGAGTTTGCATTTTCTGATGATTTTTCAATGTCCTCAAAGGTAAAGGCACGAGAAAGTAAAAAGGGCAGGCAATTTATTTCGATAAAAATTTATTTTGATGAAAATGAAATTAAAGGATCTAAAAATGAGCTTGTTAAACTAATTAAGGAAAATCATAGTGATTTTTGGGTGGAAAGAAAATGGTGGGCATACAGTGAAGACGAAACATATGAACAATCTGAGCCAGACTATATTAAGAATGCATCACCGGGTATTAAGAGATCTTTTTCTATATTTTTACAGTCTGTAAAATTTGTATATATACCAGCTTTTAAGAGTACAGATGTGTTCTCATATATTTTAAAGTTGTCAGCGAGAAATAATGGATTATTTTTAGGGAAAAATGCTAAGAATGAACTTGATGAAAATATAGAAAAAACCACAAAAGATTTTTCGAATGACTTTAGGGATATAACTGGAGTTGAAACGCTTGTTACATTACCAATCTCTCTTGAGTCGTTTTGGTCGAGTCTTGAGATAAATAGTCAGTTTGAGGGTACTCCAGATGAAATAACACGTGGATCTAGAGATGATTATAAAATTAAATTTACATCACGCGGAGAAGGTATAAAAAGCCTATTTATTCCAGTTCTTTTGGGTTGGCTAGCTAAAAAGGCAAAAGATAATCACTGGATCTGGGGTATAGATGAGCCGGAAAATGCGCTAGAAGCTCTTCGTGCAGATAATCTTTTTTCAAAGCTTGTTGAGTACTCTGAATATGCTCAAATATTTCTCTCAACGCATTCTCCCTCGTTTATTTTTCCTCAAGAATCAATTAGTATTTGTTCTATATTCATATCTGAACAGAATAAACCGGGCTATACACTTTTTAAGCGCATAGATTCTAACTTGGATAGCCTTAAAAGACAATTTGGTGTTAGTTATACATTGTTTATGGAATTACAAAAGGAATATTCGAAAAAAATAAAAGAACTTGATCAGAAATCAAAAGAAATTGATGAGATTAAGAGCCAAGCAGACAAGCCACTTATTTTCACTGAAGGACCAACCGACAAAAAGGTATTGGAAACTGCTTGGAAATTATTTAATCCCGAATCTGATCTTCCATATATTATAAAAGATAAAGGTGGCGCAGACGGCGTGGCTTATGTTCTTGAAAATGGCGCTGTTTTTGAAAAGACTTTTATTTTTGGCTTATTTGATTTTGATGCTAAGGGTTATCAAAAATGGAATGGGCTTGCTTCGCATAAATACTTTAAGATTTCTAATACGACTCATGCAGCCTGTCTTATGAAAAAGCATCAAGAGAATAAATTTTATGCCATTTTATTACCGGTTCCGGATAACGATTTGCAGAAACAGGTAATGAGTGATAATAATAACGATTTCGGTGATAAATCGTATTTAGTTATGGAGCATTTATTTTGGGGAGTTGAGGGTTTGGAAAAATACTTTGTAGAAGACCCTGCTCCCGGAGGAAAAATTATTAAATTTTCTGGAAATGTTGATGATTTAATTTTAGATGCAAAGATTATCGGAGAGCGTGCGTTTCTAAACTTTAAACCTATTTTTGAAAGAATAAAAGAAATTGTTTTAAATAAGAATTGATTAATGGGGGCGATTTTTTTGAATCGATATTTTAGATTTCAAAAAAACTTCCTAATTAGAGTAGAATAACTAGTAGATAAAGTTATTAAAATTATTTTTTATGTCTATTGAATTTAATAAAGTTACTAAGTTTTCGCAGATTTTAGCGATTGTGCTTTTTGTGGGAGTGTATTTTTTGGGTTTTTATTTAGGTGGGCGAGTGCAGGCGCTTAAAGTATTGGGGATTAAAACCAATGAGGCGAATTTTGTTTGTGATAATAATAAAAACATCCGCGCCATTTTTTATCAGCAAGGAGTGCAAATTTTTCCAAAAGGTGAGGGAAGTCATTATTTGTTGCAAACGATTTCGGCATCTGGTGCGCGCTACGCTCTAAGTGATGAAAGTTTGGTTTTTTGGAATAAGGGCGATGGCGCTTTTATTATGCGACAAGATAAGGTGGACGAAGCCTTTAAAAATTGTAAAATTCAGGGGAAGTAGGGTTCTGGCGCGGCGCCAAAAGGCGCCGCGTTTAGTTTTTGCAATAAAATAACTCTTATTTGCGTCAAAAATAAAAATTGATTATAATAGTTTTGCGGGGAAATATTATTAACTTATTTTAGAAAATCTCATGTCAAAAAATGCGATTATTGGGGGATTAGTAGCAGTTATTTTAGTTTTAGGTGGTGTTTATTTTTATATGTCAGCGCCAGCAGGACAGCCAAGTCAAACCGTGCAAACACCGCAAGATAACTCAACTCCTGTGCAAACGGTAAACCAAGGTGCATTGACAGTGGTGCCAGCGGAATCAAAGGCAACTTACGAAATTAACGAAAAATTACAGGGAAAGCCCGTGCATGTGGTAGGAACAACTCAGGCGATTACCGGAACTGCCAGTGTTGATTTAACGATGCCAGCGAAAATTCAAATTGGGCAAATTAAACTTGATGCGACAACTTTTAAAACCGATATTGCCAAGCGCGATGAAAATGTAAAAGAGATGGTTTTAAAGTCAGATAAACCACAATATCAATACATTACTTTTACTCCAACTTCTATTTCTGGCGTGCCAGCTAATGTAGAAAAAGGTAAGGATATCCCAGTGACTATCGTAGGAGATATGACTATTTTGGGAGTAACAAAATCGGTTGCTTTTACGGGAACTGTAAATGTTGGAGCAGATAATTCTTTGACCGTTAAAGCTAAAACTAAATTAACTTACGGAGATTTTGGGGTAACGATTCCAAATTTTTCTTTCTTGTCTGATATTGATAAAACCGTGGATTTAAGTGTGGAATTGGTAGCACGATAATTTTAAAAAGCAATAAAAAAACCGCCCTGAACCCTACGTGGTTTGGGGCGGTTTTTTGCTTGCAAATTAAGCAGATTTTTTAATAAATGGCAAAATGGCGTAGGTGTAAATTAAAGAAATAATTCCAGTAATGCCAAAGAAAATCCAAACTGCGCGCAAGGGTCCCTCTTCTAATTCTCCGCCAATACCAAGCGCGTGAGCAAAAGAAATCACAAATCCAATATTGCTGATAATTAAAATGCTATTCCAGTATTTGGCGAAAAATCCGTATTTAAAAGGCTTGGTGACATCGTAAGAAATAAGTAAAATCCAGCTAATGATGCCCAACCAAATAAATTTAGGTCCGTAATAGGCAAAAACATCACCGAAATTAAAACTCATAGAAACTAGAAGTAGTAATGGGTGAAGTACTAAACAACCTAAAATAATTTTGGCAGTAATTTCAATAAACCAATCAAAATTAATATATTGGCGAAGCCAGGTTTCAAAAGATCCGCTGATAGCGTGGAGCCATAAAAGTGAAACCATTAAAAGTCCAGCCAGGGGGAATAAAAAGGCACTGAGACTTTCTTGAATTTGCCAGCCGTCATTTTGCAAAGCCACAAAAAGTGGATATAAAACAACGAGCCAAATAAAACCATAGATGCTATACTTAATTAAGTTTTTATTTATCATAATGATAGTATTTAATTAAGGTTATTATATCTTTTTTATAGGGTAATGAGAAGTTTTTAGCGCATCAAATGAGTAAAATAGTTATCCACATCCTTGACCAATTGTTTTTGTGGTAAGATTAAAAAATATTATTTAAATCTGCAAATTTTTTATGAATATTAATCTTAAATTGTCGAACTTTTTAAAGATTGCTGTTTTGGTTGGAAAAGGCGCGCTTCTAATGGGTGCCTTTGGAGTCTTCTTTTTAGGAGTTAATTTTTTTAACCAGCAAAATGGTTTTGGATTACTCCCGCCAAAAACAGCTTCTGCGGTTGTGATAACTCATAATACCTGCGTGGGTGGTCGCTGTATTTCAGTTGATGGATTTGGCGTAAGTGATTGCGATATCAATGATGCAAATAGCTGTCTTAATGCACCACAAAGTCATTTAAGTTGTGGTCGCCCAGTGCCAGGGGGAGGTTTTACTTGTTTGTATGACCCCAATGGTATTCAAAGCTGTAACGAAGGCGGAGCCTGTGCTGGCGACCCTGCAATTACCGGTATGACTTGTAAATGGCTGGGAACTTCTAATCAATGCGTAGCCGATCCATTCGGTAGAGATACTTGTACTGTAGGTACAGCTTGCGGAGGCTTTGGCGGAGGAAATCCACCACCAGGAGGTGGGGGTAATACTGGCGGAGGTGGAGGAACTGGTAGCGGTGGAAGTGGTGGCGGAGTAACTATTACCGGCGCTTCTTGTGATACAGGCAATCAATGTTTTGTAAATCCGTTAGGAACTGATACTTGTGATCCTTTTGCTTTGGCAGGTCAGGCTAATGGTTGCGGAGGTATTGTTCCACCGCCACCAACTCCTAGCGGAACTACCGGAACTTCTTGCAATTTATTTAGCGCGACTGCAGATGGATCAAATGTTTATTTTTGCTATGCAGATCCTTTGGGGCAGGATAATTGTTTAACTAATCTTGCTTGTAGACCGGGAGGTTCTATTGGAACCTACTGTTCAGGATCTGGAGTTTGTATTCAAACCAATTTAGCACCAGGACAAGCTTCTGCCGGTTGCTCGGTGGGTCAATCATGCACTCCACCAAACCCAACCCCAACACAAGGTCACTGTACAGCCCCAGGTTTTTGAAGTACGAGCCCAGGCGCAACGGGCCCATCTTGTAGTTTGGCAACCGATTGCCCATCAACCTTCCCAACCATTTGCGGTGTCGGTGGAACCTGCATCCAATCAGCTGCTAGTGGAACTCCCTGTGTTAGCTCATCTGATTGTTCTACAACTCAAACACCTCGATGTAATGCTAATAATCAATGTGTTTTAGGGGGAAGTGGCGCTTCATGTGTTTTAGGAAATAATGCAACTTGTTTGCAGGCTTTAGGTTGTTCTGGATTAACCTGCGCACCAGGAGGAACGGGTGGACCATGTTCTACATCCGCTGATTGCCAACCAAAACCAGGGATTCCTCATTGTGCTGGCTTAGTGTGCAACGAATATGTAACCCAGGGAAATATCTGTTCTTCTTATAAAGATTGTCAACCATTGGCGGGATGCAATCAATATCAACAATGTGTGTATGGAGGAACTCTAGGAACTTGCAATAATAATTATGATTGTTTAGCTCCTTTGGGATGTAATAGTTCTACTAAACAATGTATTCCAGGTGGAAAGGATGGACGTTGTTACACTAACGCTGACTGTAAAGATGCCTTAGGTTGTAACGCTTCAACTCAACAATGCGTTGAGGGTGGAAAGGATGGAAGTTGTAAATCAAATACAGATTGTCAAAAGCCATTGGGTTGCGATAATTATCAACGATGTGTCCCTGGTGGATATTTGGGGTCGTGCTCAAATAACGCTGATTGTCAACCAAAACCACGCTGTAACGATATTACTCAAAAATGTGTTAATGATGGCACGGGAACGGGAAGTGTTTGCAGTAAAGAATCTGATTGTCAGGTTACTCGATGTACTCAAACTGAACCCTATAAATGTGTTCCTTATGGTCAGGGCGGAACTGGTCGCGTTTGTAGTTTAGATTCAGCCAACCCAGATAAGGTTTGTCAGCCACCACCAAAGAAGGGTAGAATTGTGATTAATAAATTTGCTAAGGGTGGCGATGATTCCTTTGATTTCTATGTAAATCCTTCACCGGTATTTACAACTCTTTCTACCGCTGGAGGAAATGCTACAACTTTTGGTAGAGCAACTACATACTTTGATGCCGAACCAGGAACCAAAGAAAATCCTATTAGATATAACATTGCTGAAATTTTACCAGACCATTGGAGTTTTGTTGGAGCCAACTGCGATCGATCATTTATTTTAACTACCAATAGCGTTGAAGAAGTTTCGGTAGAAAGCGACGAAACTACCACCTGCAATTTTTACAATGTGAAAAACGGTAGCATTAAAATTATTAACAATAACGCTAGCTATCCAAATCCAAACACCGAAACTGCTGAATATGCGGTTTTCCCATCACCTATTTACGAAACGATTACTGCACAAGGTCCAAAGGGAGATGGCATTGATCATGAAGTGTTACCAGGAACCTACACTATTTACCAAAACACTCCGTTAGATTGGAATTTAACCAGTGTGACCTGTAAACAAGGTTCTGGTTCTGACCTTATTACCCCTGTAGTGAATGGCGCCGTTACTTTGACCGTTCGACCAGGAGAAACCACAACTTGTACCTTTAATAACAAATTAATGGAGGGAAATTTGATTATTAACAAACATGCCAGTGGCGGTAGTGATAGATTTTACTTTGACATTACCAGAACCGGTTTAGCAGGAGGAACCACGCGATCAGAATATGTAGATGCTAAAAATAATGTGCCACAAGCATTGCCATTAAAAATCGCTCCTGGAACCTACAACATCAGTGAAATTGTGCCAGCAGGTTGGGTCTTAGCTCAATTTAGCTGTATAAATACTACATATAGCACCGCAGAAAACGGCGTCATTAATGTAGAGATTGTCGATGGAAAAACAACTATTTGTGATTTTTATAATACCAAGAAAGGTTATTTGAAGATTGTAAAAGAGGCTACCGATGGTGACGATACTTTTGATTATAAAATTGATAATTATAGCGCTGGTCAGGGCGGAGTTCCGGCGACAGCCACGGCAAAAATAACAACTTCTGGTGGAAAAGGGGATAGCGGTTTGCTGGAAGAAAATGAAGGTGAATACAATATCATTGAAACTATGCCAGACGGTTGGAGGTCAAATGGTAGTATTACCTGTGATAGTGGATCATTTACTCAGGCTGTAGGAGATGTTTACGGAGTATTAGGTGTTAAAATAACTAACGGAAAAACCACCACCTGTACCTTTAAGAACATTAAAAAGGGTAAGCCAGTTTTGAAAATTAAAAAAGAAACTACAGGTGGAGATGATACTTTTAATTTCAAAATTGAAAATGACAGCGCTGGAGTTACTACAGCTCCATTAAATTCCGCTACCTCAGTTACGACTACTCGTGGTAAAGGAACTAGTGAAGATCTTTCTGAAAATCCAGGAGGTTACAATGTGACCGAAGATATGAGTGGTTTAACAGATTGGACCTTTACAAGCGCTCAATGTACTAAAGAGGATGGAACGCCAACAGGAACTTTAGATTCTGCTAATAATAGGGTTACTAGCGTTTCATTGGTAGATGGTCAAACCACTACCTGTACCTTTAGAAATTACAAGAAAAATGATAATGATCCAGGAAAATTAAAGATTGTTAAAGAAACGGAAGGTCAAGGAAATTCAACTGAAGTTTTCTACTTCAATATTGATGTTGCTACCTTTGGATTAAGTTCCGATAAGGCAAGCACGCAAACGGCTTCGGTGATTACCTATCAATCAAAAGATAAAAATTCTAGCAACAAAGGCTCTGGAGATTCAGGAGTCATCAATGAAGAGCCAGGCACCTACAACATTGCTGAAGACTTCGCTAGATTACCAGCGGGTTGGAAATTGGAAAGCGCCTACTGTGATCATGGATCATTTACGGTAACCGATAATGGAGTTATGAATGTGCAAATTGTGGCAGGAGTTACCACTACCTGTACCTTTAAAAATACCAAAACAGGTTCGTTGGTTATTAAAAAGAAAACTGGATTGGGTGATGGAGATGCGGAGTTTAACTTCAGTGTTTCACCAGGAATTAATGATGTGATTCGCATTAAGACAAAAAATGGTAACGGAACTAATAACGGAAATTGCCCCGATGGATCTGGTCCTGGCAGCGACGGAAAGTGCTCAGATCAAACCTTACCTAATAGCCCTGTTATGAAATTACCAAGAAATAGTTATACTATTTTGGAAAAGAATCCAACTGCTTGGGCAACCAACGCAATATCCTGTGTTAAAGAGGATAAAACTCCAACCGGTATCTTTGATTCAAGAACCAATAGCATTGCCAATGTTATTATTGAATTTGGTCAAACTACCACCTGCACATTTACTAATTCCAAAAATAAAGGAGGTGGTTCTGGCGGAGGGGGAGGGTATAGACCCGATCAAGAGCTTCTACCGCCACTAGATCAAGATACTTCACCATACTAATATGCAGAACAAAAAACCCAGCTGTTTGGGTTTTTTGTTTTAAATGTATCTCATTTTATGAATCATTATCTAAAAAATAATCTACTTTTAGCCTCAGTATTTATTACGGGTTTTTCAGTTTTGGTTTTAGAAATCATTGCCACTCGCATTCTTTCCCCTTATTACGGAAACACTATCTATACAACCTCATCTATTATCAGCGTCGTGCTTTTTGCTTTAGCGGTCGGTTATTTCTGGGGTGGAAAATTAGCCGATCGTTATCCTCAAATAGTACTCTTTTATGGAATTATTTTTTGTTCTGGCGCACTCGTTTTGGTAACCTATTTCTGGTCGGTTACCTTTTTGCCCATCATTAGCAATATTTTTTCTATGGTTATTGGCCCACTTCTTTCTTCTTTAATTTTGTTTTTTCTCCCTTCATTTTTACTAGGCACCTTATCGCCATTCGCTATTAAATTACATCAGCAAAATCTTGATTTAGCTGGCCAAAAATCCGGAGAAGTCTTTTTCTACTCAACCCTAGGAAGTATTGCCGGCTCACTTGCCACAGGTTTTTTATTCATCCCATATCTTGGCGTCACTGGTATTGTTGTTGGTGTTGGAATCCTCCTGCTTACCTGGGGACTTTTAGGAATATCACTTCATTTTCACATTCCTAAGAAAATACTTTTTTTAACTCTAGGAATTTGTCTTTTTCTTATCGGCGCTGGTTTTTTGATGATTGTTTTTTACCCACAAAGAACTCATTTTTTATATCAAAAAGATGGTCGCTATGAAAAAATTCGTATTGCTGATGGGATGTGGGAGAATAAGCCCGCGCGTTTTTTATTGCAAGATAAAAGTAATTCTGCTGGTAGGTATCTAGGTTCTGATGATTTGGCTTATAATTACACTAAATACTATTCACTCTACCAACTGATTAATCCTCACGCAAAACAGGCATTTGTTATTGGTGGTGGAGCCTATTCAATTCCTCAGGCACTTCTTAAGGACTCGCCAGACATGAAAGTAACCGTAAGCGAAATAGAGCCAGAATTATACCAATTAGCGCAAACCTATTTTAACTTAAAACCCAGTCCTCGTTTGCAAAATATCACCGAAGATGGCAGAAGATTTTTAACTAGCAATTTGAAAAATCATTATGATGTTATCCTTTCGGATGTGTATTATTCTTTTTTTTCTATTCCCATCCATTTTACGACCAAGGAATTTTTTTCTTTAGCTAAGAGTAGGCTCAACCAAGACGGGGTTTTTATTGGCAACTTTGTTGGTGATTTAGGATCAAAATCACCGTCATTTATTTTTTCAGAGATGAAAACCTTCCAAGAAGTGTTTCCGAATAGTTATTTTTTTGCCGTCAACGACAAAAACTCCCTAGCGCCTCAAAATATTATTTTTTTAGGTATTCAATCAGATAAGAAGATTAATTTTAATGATTTGGCTCATTTTTCAAATCCTATTTTGCAAAACTTAGCATCAAAAAAGATTGATATTTCCCAAGTAGATTTTTCAAAGCACCAAGTACTAACCGATGATTTTGCGCCGGTTGAATATATGGTTAGTAGGGTTTTAGCCCGCTGGTACTAGGTGTGGATAATTAACCGTTTTATCTTATAAAAAATATCGAGTATAATACATTAATACAAATTAATTCTTAACTTCATGAAAAAAATTATTTTAATTTCAATTATTGTCGTTATTGTTATTGCCATTGGTCTTGGCTTATACTTTATCCTTGCTAACCCAATGCCAAAAAATACTTTACCCCAAGACACTAACTCTCCTACAACCTCTTCAGATAGCTCAACGGCTAAGGGGTTGAAGGTAGAAATTTTAAAGCCAGGCGTTGGCGAAGGTGCAAAAGCGGGTGATACCGTAACAGTTAACTATGTTGGAACTCTAGCTTCTGGAACTAAATTTGATTCAAGTATCGATCGAGGATCTCCCTTTACTTTTCCCGTAGGAAAGGACCGAGTTATTAAAGGATTTGATGCCGGAGTATTGGGCATGAAATTAGGTGAAAAGCGAAGACTTACTATTCCACCAGAACTAGGATACGGTTCAGTAAAAATGGCGCTTATTCCAGCAAATTCTACCTTGATTTATGACATTGAAATGTTAAAAATTACCAAATAAAATTTCAAAAGCGCGCCGAAAAATCGGCGCGCTTTTTGTTTTTAATACTTAACCTAAGCCCTTTATTTTGACACAGAATAATTTTTGTGTTATATTTAAAATCTCAATACAATACTAAAACCAAAGCTGATTTTCAGCTTTTTATGTTATGAATAATCTAAGAAATATCGCTATTATCGCTCACGTTGACCACGGCAAAACCACCCTAGTGGATGCGCTTTTGCGTCAATCAAAAACCCAAATGAAAAAGGAGATTTCCCAGCAAGAAATGATTATGGATAGCAATGAATTGGAACGAGAAAGAGGAATTACTATTTTTTCAAAAAATGCCGCGGTTCAATTTGGTGATATTAAAATTAACATCATTGACACTCCAGGTCACGCTGATTTTGGCGGGGAAGTAGAGCGCGTTTTGAATATGGCCGATGGTTGCTTACTTTTAATTGACGCCAAAGAAGGTCCTATGCCTCAAACTCGTTTCGTGCTTAAAAAAGCATTGCAAATGGGCCACAAAATTATTGTGGTAGTTAACAAAATTGATAAACCTGGCGCCAGAATTCAGTGGGCACTTGAAGCAACTATGGAATTATTCTTGGAATTAGGAGCTGGTGAACACTCGCTTGATTTCCCAGTTATTTACGCTTCAGGCCGAGATGGAAAGGCTGGACTAGAACAAGATTTATCTT
>CAYYYT010000007.1:0-11642 GCA_964476105.1 uncultured Candidatus Saccharibacteria bacterium
ACCCGATTCCCTTTTCAATGGTTACTTCCACTTCAAATTCAGCCTTTTTATCAGTTAAGGTAGCAATGTGAAGTTCTGGATTTGCCAATTCAACTTGTGGGAACAAGTTAAAGTCAGCTCCGGTTACTTCCTTTTCTCCTTTCACAGAAAGGGTAACTTTTTGCATTTGACCTTCATGAATTTTAAATCGCAAATTCTTGATATTCAAAAGCAACATAATCACATCCTCTAAAACTCCTGGCACCGTTGAAAATTCATGAGAAGCTCCCTTAATTTTCACTTCGGTTACTGCTACTCCTTCCAATGAAGAAAGCAACACTCGACGCATCGCGTTTCCAATAGTAACTCCGTAGCCAGGATAAAGACCTTGCAATTCAAAAATTGCTTGATTTTTCTTGGTCTGGGTCACCTTTGGTGCTGATGGAAGATTAATCATACTTGATATGCTACTAGTTGGGTTTTAGGTGTTAGATACGTAGAAGCTACGATTATCGAACACCCAACACCCAACCAATAGTAAGTTATTACTAAACTTTAATTTAAAGTTTCTTATCTTGAATAAAATTCGAAAATTAATGAAATTTCTACTGGGGTATTTACTTCGGCTAAACTTGGTTCACCAACAACACTAGATTGTAGGTTCTCCTTATTCATTGCGAGCCAAGCTGGAGTCTCAGTCTTTTTAACAATCTCATTGATGTTTTTGAAAACATCCTTTTTCTTCTTTGATTCCTTGATAGCAATCACATCTCCTTTTTCAACTCTGAATGATGGAATGTTAACAGGTTTTCCATTAATTAAGAAATAGGCGTGAGAAACCAATTGTCGAGACTGTGCGCGTGTTTTTGCTAATCCTAATCGGAAAACAACATTGTCTAATCTCTTTTCAAGGTTTTTAATCAATTCGTCAGAAACGTTTTCTACCTTGCGAATCTTTCCCAAAGCATCCTTTACATACTTTTTGAATTGTTTTTCAGACAAACCATACAATCTCTTTAAAGCTTGTTTTTCTTGTAAAGATTTTTTGTATTCAGAAGCGGTTTTACTTTTTCTCTTTCCTCCCATAGCCTGACCTGGTTGTCCAGGCATAGCAAACTTATCTGCCACTGGAGCTTCTTTTGGATTTGATGTTTTAGGTTGATTCGTTGACATAATATAATAATTGATTATACTCTTCTAATTTTCTTTGGGCGACATCCGTTGTGTGGAATTGGGGTAATATCTTTAATAGAAACGACATTTAATCCCTTGTTAACCAACGTTCTTACCGCTGATTCTCTTCCAGCGCCAATACCTTTAATAAATACTTCTACTTTTTCCAATCCAATCTTTGTGCAAATATTAACAATCGTTTCAGAAACTCGAGAAGCAGCAAATGAAGTTGCTTTTTTTGTTCCCTTAAATCCAACAGCGCCAGCTGATTTTGAAGCCAAAACCTGCCCCATTGCGTTTGTTAAAGTAACAATGGTGTTATTGTAAGATGAAGAAACATAAATTCTTCCTTCAGGAACTCGGCTTGAGGCCTTAACCTTAACATCTTTTTTGACGTTTTGGTCAATTTTTTCGCTTTCCTTGATTGCTTCTTCTTGATTAGTTTCAGTAACGTGTTTTTTTCCCATAATACGTTTTTATTATTTAATAGATTAGGTTGGTGATGCTGCTGGTTTTCTACCTGATCCCATGGTCTTTCGAACATTACCGCGAACCGTTCGAGTATTTGTTTTTGTTCTTTGACCGCGAACTGGTAATTTCTTAGCGTGTCGTGATCCTCTCCAAGTACCAATATCTTTTAATCGCTTAACGTGAATCATGATTTGTCTTCGCAAATCTCCTTCAATCTTATAATTCTTCTCAATATAATCTCGCAAGCCGTTAATTTCATCAGGAGTTAAATCTTTAGCTTTTTTATTAGCATCAATTTTCATCTCCTTTAAGATAGTTGTAGCTGAATGTCGGCCGATACCGTAAATGTAGGTAATAGCCACTTCGATAATTTTATTTTCAGGGATATTAACTCCCGCTATTCTTGGCATTTTTCTTGAGTCTTGATTCTTAACCCCTAAAACTTTATGATAATAAGTTTTAGATACTAAGATTTAAGATTTATAATCTAACCTTGTTTTTGTTTGTGCTTAGGATTTTTTTTGCAAATCACATAAACTACACCCTCTCTTCTGATGATTTTGCAATCGTTGCACATTTTTTTTACTGATGGACGAACTTTCATATTATTTTAATCGATAAACTATTCTTCCTTTTTTTTCATCGTAAACTGACATCTCTAAAGCCACTTTATCGCCGGGCAAAATTTTGATTCGATTAAGTCTCATTTTGCCTGACAAAAATCCAATTACTTCCTTTTCATCATCCAATAATACCTTAAAAAAGGCATTAGGTAAAGCTTCTATTACCCTACCTTCTTTCTTGATAATTTTTTTTGCATCATCCCCAGGATTAGCTGGTTGATTTTGCATATTGTTTACGGTATCTTGTGAATCCATTGATATAAAGACATGTTATCAAAATAATTAAAAAAGGTCAACCCTATGGGGTTTTCATGGTTCCCATAACGAGCCTTTTTACGAAAATCTATTCAAAAATGACATCCACGCTCACTTTGGAAGGATTCTTCGGAGCGCGAGAAACCCAGAATGGCCAAAAGTTAATTTTTACCTGATCCACTCCCCCATTATTATAAGCCTTATCAAGGTCTGCGCGAATTTGATCGGCGGTTTTACCACTCACCAAATTCACCAAATCAGTCTGACTAACATCTTGATATTCTTTAGCAGAAACCGTTACATCCAGCGAAGCCACGCCTGAAGAAACATCAATAGTTTTAGGCACATAACTAGAATTTAAACTTTTTTCCAAAAGCACCTTATTATTAGTTAAATGCGAAGCGATGTCCTGCTTAGCAAAGGCTTCTAAGTCTTGCTTTTTAAATACCAGCCCAGAAACTTTTACCTTCGCTGTTTCGTTAAACTTTTCCAAAACTGCATTTTCCTTAGCATCAGCCGCTGCATTAATAACTGTCTTAGCTACATTAGAATCCAGCAAAACTTCGTCGCTGGTCAATCCCTGTTTTAATGAATCAATTGCTTGGCTGAAAAGTTTTTTGGTTAAAGTGTCCTTTGCCTGATCTAAATCACTCTGAGTCACCTTTTTAATATTTCCAGTGTATCCGCCGGTCATAGAGTCTGCCGATTCTCCCCAAATGGTGTAATAGTATTCGGTTCCTGATAATTTAGGAACTGAAAATTTCGCTGGCTTGATATTATAATCAGTGCCAACATCTTCAGCTTGTACTTTTACATTCACGGCTCCCGGATTTAATTTACCCTTTACGGTTGTAGCAGCGGGAATAGTCACTTTTTCAGTAGTCACAAAATATTTTCCAGAATCTGACAAAAAGTGTGTACCAATTTTTAATGAAAACGAACTTGCCGGACTAATTTTATTATACACAGTAATCACTCCTGAAGCTTTGACATCACTAGAAGCAATGCCCGTTGGTAAAAATTCCTGCACATCTGATTTCTCCACTTCTACTACGCGGGCTGGAATAATTTTCTTTTCTACATCAACCGCCTTTAAAGATTTATCCAAACCAATCGAATCTTGGAAACTAATAGTTTCTGTTTTTGGCCAAATTTGTACATTCACTTTTTGCAGTGAGAAATAAAGATAGACTAAAACTCCAATAACCATAATTGCTAGGATTCCAAAAATCCAAAGCCAAATATGGTGCTTCTTTTCTTCTGGCGCATCGTCGTGACTAGGTTCAAAAGAAGACATATTCATTGGTTTTGACATAGGTGCTGGTGCCGGTGGCATCATACTTGATTTTGGCCTTGGCTTTCCCAAACCAATACTAGGATCAATTTCTGGAGTAAGAGGTTTTTTGGCAGTGGTTGATTTTACTGGCACCTCAGTCTCTGGTACCATATTTAAATCAAACGATTTTTTCTTAGGCACAACGGGCTCAACTTTTGCCTCATCAGTTTCAGGGGCTGAAAGTTTTTTAGATTTTGCCAAAAGTTCTGACATTTCTATTCCCTCTTCATTGTCTGGTAAATCATTTGTCATTTCTGGTTCTGCAGTAACTACTGAATCCATAACTTCTGGAGTTTCTAAATCCACTTCTGCCTTTTTACGAGTTTTTTTCACTTTTGGCTTAGCGTCGATTGCTTTAGTAGTTGCTTTTGCCTTAGCCTTTGGCGGAACGATATCGTAAATTTTTTTTGCCATAAAAATAAAAAATAAAGATTATTCTAATGTTGCTTTAATACGTCGAACTCCCTGTGAGGAAGCCTCTTCTTTGATAATTTTAAAAATTCCCAATTCAGAAGTATTGCCAACATGCGGACCGCCACAAAATTCTTTACTGATAACATTGCCCTCTGCATCTTCAATAAAGTACACCGACACCGTATTACCATATTTTACACCAAATTCCATTTCTGCACCAATTTTTTGTGCTTCTTCCAATGGCATCTCTCGCCTTACCACCATAAATCCCTGTTTAATTTTTTCGTTTACTTTTTGTTCTAATTGTTTTTTCTCTTCATCGGTTATTTTTCTATCAAAAGAAAAGTCAATTCTCAATCGATCTTGATTAATGTTGCTACCTCGCTGTTTTACCTGTTTACCAAACATTTCTTGCAATGCCGATAATAATAAATGGTGTGCGGTGTGCAGTTTAATGGTTTTTGGTTCGTGATCCGCCAATCCTCCCTTAAACATTCCAGCTGATGCCGTGCGCGAAAGCTCTTGATGTTTTTTAAGTTCAACAAAAAAATCTTCGCGATTTTCTACCTGACGCATTTCCTCCAATACTTCTAGCGGGAATCCATAGGTTTCATAGAGCGCAAAAGCCTCCCTACCATTAATAGTTGTCATTTTTTCAATAGCTTTAAGTCCTGAAGCAAGCGTTTTTTCAAATTTTTCAAATTCTTCTTTGGCAACCGCTAAAATTTTAGCTTCGTCCAAATCATAAACTTCCCGGTACAATTCAATACTTTTTCTCATTGGCAAAAATGGGTCAATTTGAATGCCTCGCAAATGCACCATCATTCTTCTAAGTAATCTTCGTAAAATATATCCCTGGTCTTTATTAGAAGGAGTAACGCCATCGGAAATCAAAAAGACCGACGCCTTAGCATGATCAGCAATAATTCGCTTCTTTTTTTCTGGCACATCGCTTGAAAACAAATCCAAAATCGGAGCAAACACATCTGTCTGATAGACATTTTCAAAGCCATTTAAAATAGCTAGCGTTCTTTCAAAACCCATGCCGGTATCTACATTTTTTTGATCAGCTAATACATAGTTTCCACTAGCGTCTTTCACATACTGCATAAAAACATTATTCCAAATTTCTACCCAATTTTTATCCGTAGGATCAAAATGCGCCGGTGCTGGAACGCTGGTATTTTTCCAATAAAAAATTTCGGTATCAGGACCGCAGGGGCCAGTTTCTCCAACGGGACCCCACCAATTATCTTCTTTTGGTAAAAAGGCAATTTTTTCTTTTTTCACGCCTAAGCTTTGCCAAATTTCTGCTGATTCTTCATCTTTTGGTGCATTTTTATCGCCTTCAAAGCAAGATACTGCTAATTTTTCAAGCGGAATTTGCAATTCTTTGGTTAAAAATTCAAAGCTCCAGGTAATGGATTCTTTTTTCCAGTAATCTCCCAATGACCAGTTTCCCAGCATTTCAAAAAAAGTTAAATGCGTGTCATCGCCCACTTCTTCAATATCGCCCGTACGAATACATTTTTGAATATCAGCAATTCGCTTGCCTTGCGGATGCGTTTCGCCTAATAAATAAGGTACCAAAGGTTGCATTCCGGCAGTCGTAAAAAGCACCGTTGAATCTTTGGGAATCAAAGAGGCGCTTGGGATAATCGCATGCCCATTTTTTGCAAAAAAATTCAGATATTTTTGTCGTAATTCTTCTGACTTCATAATGCTTTATTATATCCCACAAATAAAAAAATGCCAAACGGCGCTCCAAAGAGCGCCGTTTAAAATTAAAAAACTATTTTGCTGAAGCGATGATCTTGATAAATTCATCCGCTTTAAGTGAGGCACCACCCACGAGCAAACCATTCACACCTCCCTTCTCTAAATATTCCCCTGAATTTTCACTTTTAACACTACCTCCATACAAAACTGCTGTCTTTTCAGCCGTTTCTTTATCATATAATTTTTCAATCATCGCCCGAATCTGCACTGCTACACCTGCGGTTTGCTCAATACCACAATTTTTTCCCGTACCAATTGCCCAAACCGGTTCATAAGCAATGGCGACATGTTCCATTTCTTCTTTAGTGATTGTCTGCAAACCTTCAGCCAATTGTAAAGCCAAAACTTCCAAAGCATTTTCTCCCTCATTTTCACCAATACACAAAACCACCGACAAGCCTGCCCGAAGCGATGCTTTTATTTTTTGATTAACCATTTCATTGGTTTCAGCAAAATACTTTCTTCTTTCAGAATGACCAATTAAGACATATTCAATTCCCAAATCCTTGAGCATTACTGGCGAAACCTCTCCTGTAAAAGCGCCTTTGTCTTCAAAAGCAACGTTTTGTGCGCCCAAGGTCATACCAGAAAGAAGTGGTAAATATACAAACGGCGGACAAATAACAACGGTCGCATTATCAGCTTGACCGGCGCCATTTTTAACTAATTTAAAAAGCTCTAAAGCTTCTTTTTTATTTGTGGGATTGAGTTTCCAGTTTGCTATGATTAATGTTTTCATAAATGTAATTTCTCTCGCTACGCGAGATCTGGCGAAGCCAGACAATTAGCAATAATTATTTTTTTCATAATGCCTGTAATTTAAGATTTATAACTAAAGTATAATGTAGTTTGAAAATAAAAAAAAGCCCGCCGGAAACCGACAGGCCACTTTCCCTAATTAGCGGGACACGCCGTATATGTTTTTTCATTTGCCCTAGTATAAATTCTTACCGTTCCACCGACCATTAAACTTTTGGTTGATGAAAATTTTACGCGACTACCGCGTTTGGCAAGACATCCCCCAGCCAAGCGTACCCATCTTTCCCCCTTGGCAGTCACCACATATTCTCCCAATGGCAAATCCCGCCAACTTGGGAAAAACAATTTTTTAAAACACACTGCCAAAATTCCAACACTAACGATAACAAACATTGCTGTCAGACTTAAAACAACTATCAGGTGAAATTCCATACATCCCCTTCTCTACTAGAAAAACAAAGTTATTATCAATGAACCGAACCCACCATAATAACTTACAAATCTTTACGATTATTGTCAATACACAGCGCCAAAACAAAAACCCTGGCAAGTGCCGAGGGTTTTTGACTTCAGAAAGCAAGGCTCCTAAAAAAGATTTAAAGTTCCTGACAAACACACTCCGGAAGCAATCGCTCCCAAAATGTACGCCGCCAAAGCTAATGCCGAAATCTTGTCGATTTCGTACAATGGAATCTCCGTGGTGGCACTCACCATAGCATTGCCAAGACGAATCAAGGCAATAAGGATTAAGTGAATCAATACCGACAAACCCAAAATCACCATCCTCTCAGCAGGAGAGGGAAAGAAAAATAAGCAGAGAAGAATGCACGCCAGATTTAAAAAAATACTGACGCCACCACAAAAAGAAGCAGAAATTGCACGAAGGAAACTAAATCCCATCAAGCCTTTGAACATTTTTTGATCCTTTTTAACTGAGGGCTAAAATTTTTCTGAAGTCACAAAACTGATACCAAAGAACTAACCTCAATATATTCAAAAATTACAATTCTGTCAAGACTATGGCGCCGTCCCTAGTAATTGCCAGCGTGTGTTCAAAATGCGCGGTTAACGAGTTATCGCGCGTCGCAAAACCGTAGCCATCTTTTGCCTTCTTAATTTGCCAATCCCCCATAGTTGCCATCGGTTCAATACAAATCACCATCCCCTCTTTTAATTCAGTCCCCTTGTGGCGTTGGCCATAATTAGGAACCTGCGGATCTTCGTGGACTTCGCGTCCAATACCATGACCACACAAATCTCGCACCACGCCGAATCCTTGATCTTCCAAATATCGTTGAATGGTGTTGCCCACATCACCCGTCGTCACTCCGTGGCGAGCTTTTTTAATGCCTAATTTTAATGATTTTTTAGTAACTGCCAAAAGTCGTTTCGCTTCAAAAGAAACTTCTCCCACCGGAACCGTCACCGCCATATCAGTATTGAATCCCTTGTACAAAACTCCCAAATCAAGCCCTACTAAATCCCCTTCTTTTAAACGATAATTAGAAGGAAATCCATGTACTACTACTTCATTAACTGAAGCACACAAAGAATACGGAAAACCTTCGTAACCCTTAAACGCTGGCTTGGCGCCAGCAGCCAAAATCAAAGCTTCGGCAGCCCTATCTAATTCTAGCGTCGTGATTCCTGGCTTTACCATTTTAGCAACTTCTTGCAAAACCGTTGCCAAAATTTTTCCACCCTGACGCATTATTTGGATTTCTTCTTGGGTTTTTAGTTGGATCATTTGATCAGTTAAATTATTTCGTTTCCAGAATACTTACAATTTGATTAAACACATCTGCAATAGATGATTCTCCGTGAACCCGCGTCAAACTAATGCCTTCTTTTTCTACGAATTCAATCACGGGGAAGGTTTGTTCTTTATAAATCACCAATCGATTTTTAATCGTTTCGGCATCGTCTAATCCCTTTCGTTTCATTAACGGTGATCCATCTAATGGACAAAGAGTTAGTTTTTCCGTTTCTTCTGAATACATAATAGAATGGCGCATTAACTGACAAATGCGACGATGAGAATTTCTAAACAATGTCGTTTCTGGTGAAATTTCTAGCAAAATAAAGTGAATGTTTTCTTTGCCAAAAAGTTCTATAAACAGTGGCAATTCTTTTTGTGCTTCATACAGAGTGCGAGGTGATCCGGAAAAAATAATGGACTTTTCATCTTCGGCTAATTCCTTAATTTTTTCCGTCATCAAAAAAACCACAAATGGCGGACTGTTTAATTCCCCCGCTTCCCATTTTTTAATTTCATCGGCAACTTTATAATCTTTGCCTTCAATGGTAAAAACCTTATCTGGGCTTTCGGTTTTAAAACAAGCTTCAATAACCTTGCTTGACTCAAAATGATAATAACCTAGTTTTTCAGCCAAAAGCTCGGCCTGCGCGCCTTTACCTGCCCCTGGTTGCCCAAATAAACACACAATTTGCTTTTTCATAGGTTTATCTTATCAAAATTAAAGACCTAGCGAAAGTATTGACAATATTATAAAATGGGTTTATAATTAAGATATAGGGCTAGATCGTTTACAACTTACTTTTGCCTTCGGGCAGGCCTGGCAAGCCTTATTTGCTAAAGGGGAAATCTAATGAAGGGTATCATCAAGAATTTCGCGCTTCTTCTCGTCGTGTTGGCGATTCCGGCGCTTATCGCCAAAAAAGAAATTTCGCATCACCGGGATTTGGTAAAAAAAGGGTTTGTGGATTTTGAAATTTGGGTGCCCGACGGCGCTAGGGTCATCACAGACCCAGAATCGTGGGATAAGATGATTATCGACCCAAAATGCATTTTCTTTGAGCGATTAGACTTTGAGGACTATAAGCTAAAATTAGGAGATGAAAAAGAGCAAACGGTCTTCATCCACCCTAAGGCGATTCTTTACCGGGCCATCATTGGTGGAGGTAAAGTCCAGATAACAACCTCTCAAGTCATCTCCCGGATTACCTGGGGATATCAAAAAGTCTCCTATCTTGGAGATGGAAGAATTCGCCTATCAACAGAAGATAGTCTGGAAGCCTATGTCCTGATCTGCATCTCATCTCTACTACTCGGAGGAGTCGTAGACTTAGGGATTTTGTTCATTGGTTCCGCTATGTTTCTTGTTTCAGCCGTAGTATACGGAACCTGCAAGGGATGGTTATTAAGGCGCAGATAGGCGCCTCATTGCCACCACTGGCGAAAAGTAGCATACCTCGGCACGCTTGCGTGACCGAGGTTTTTTATTACACGCTTGCTCATGGTTGACAAAAGTTAATCAAAGCGATAAAAATAACCTAACGTTTTGATCTTTGACATCTTTCACAGAGAGGAATGAAATATGACTAGTACATCAACAGGACTGATCAAGACCATGTTGTTGCCGATAATTGTGCTTTTGGTTATTATTGAACTTATTTTATTACCAAGCATAATCACCCTTAAGGTTATCGCTACAACAACCGATAAAAAGGATTTTGGCGGATTGTGTAACCTTGTTGGTGATTATCTTTTAGGGTGGCGATATATTGGCATCCCTATGGCAATCGCATCGGCTGGATTTTACCTTTGGGGCCCTGATTTTTCGCGCTCAAAATGGTATGAACCATTAGTGATCCTTAGGGACATTTTGCACCCGGGATCATTTTTCTTATGCGCTCCTGAAACCGTTCAAACGCATCTTAATCTGAGAATGAATTACGCTTCGTTCATTCGACTCGCCATAAACGAATACGACCCCAAACCAATAGAAGTCGTCATTTACATTCTCATCTCCGCCAGTATGTGGCCACTTAGAGCCATTTTTTCAGGAGGATTCATTTCTTTATTTTTACTATGTGCCTCAATATGCATTATAGCAGTCATCATTCTATGCATTTTTAAGGCAATTTGGTTTTTGATTTGCTTCTTTAGTAAATCAATCACGAGACTACTCTATCATCCCATAGAAGACTACTCTCAAAAAATTTACGGAAAGTAACCAATTATCATACCTCGGCACGCTTGCGTGACCGAGGTTTTTTATTACGCGCTTGGCAAACCGTTGACAAATACTCTTTTGAGCGATAAAAATAACCTAACGTTTTGATCTTTGACACTTCTTTTTTGGAGTAGTTATGAATACTTTCTCAAAAGCCCGTCTCGTAGAAAAAGCAGAGGAAACCATGAAAGGTTTTCTCATATTGGTTTTTTGGGTATCGATCTTTCTTATAATCGCCGTCCCCACCACCGTCGTTGCTCGGGGTCTTCTGGAAAATGTTATACAAATGGCCGGCAATAGTCACGCCGAAGCCTCATACAACCTTTTAAGTATTTACCTTTTGGGGTTTGTATTTTTTGGCCTGCCCATGGCAATCGTTTCGGCTAGATTTTACCTTTGGGGCACTGATTTTCCGAAATTAAAATGGTATAAACCGCTAATGATCCTTAGGGACATTTTGCACCCCGGATCATTTGTCGTAAGTGCTTCCGAAGCAGGATCACAGGCACATGTTAATTATAGGGGGGATTATAATTCTCTTATTCGGTTTATCATAAATGAATATAACCCAAAAAAAATCCAGGTGATTATTTATGTCTTCATTTCTGCCAGCCTGTGGCCACTACGAGCTATGCTTTCAGGGCTTTTTCTTTCTTACGCTTTAATCATTATCCTGGTATCCGTTGTGTTAGGCACCATCTATTACCTAATCCTATGTATCGCGTTTCTCATTCGTTTGCCATTTAGGCTTTTTGCGCCTACCCCCAAAAATCAATCTCAAAGTTGCGACAGCAAATCATAAATCGCAACCAAGACCTCGGCACCATTGTGTGACCGAGGTTTTTTATTGCAAAAAATCTATTTTTCAAAGTATTG
>CAYYYT010000008.1:0-2891 GCA_964476105.1 uncultured Candidatus Saccharibacteria bacterium
TTATAATATTTGTCAATAGTAAATGCTGGATTGTGAAAAATAGTAAAAATACGCCTTTTTGTTGAAAAATGTCGCTTGCTCGGAAATTTTTGTCGTAGTATAATGTCTAACTTAAACAACATAAAAAAGTATGGAAAACAAAAAAAATGTACTATGGTTTCGTGAGCTAGGAATTTCTGATGTTCCTAGAGTAGGAGGTGAAAATGCTTCGCTGGGAGAAATGTATAACAATTTACTTTCCAAAGGCGTAAATTTAGCCATTGGATTTGCTACGACCGCTGATGCTTATTTTGATTTTTTAGACAAAACAGGCCTGGGAAAACAAATTGAAACTATCTTGAAAGATTTAGATGTGCACGATTTGCGCGCTTTGCAGAAAAAGGGAGAAATGGTGCGTAAATTAATTTTAAAATCAAAACTGCACCAAGAATTACAGAATGAAATTGTGACAGCTTATGAGGAAATGTCGGCGCAATATGGCGTTGATAATGTGGATGTGGCAGTTAGGTCTTCAGCCACCGCAGAAGATTTACCTGGCGCCAGTTTTGCGGGTCAGCAAGAAACTTTTTTGAATATTTCTGGCAAACAAAATGTGCTAGAGGCTGTTAAAAAGTGTTTTGCTTCTTTATTTACCGACCGTGCCATTGCTTACCGACAAGAAATGGGTTTTTCACATTTAAAAGTGGGGCTTTCAGCTGGTGTGCAAAAAATGGTGCGCTCTGATGTGGGTGCTTCCGGAGTAATGTTTTCTTGTGATACTGAATCAGGATTCGGTGATGTGGTATTGATTAATGCTTCTTGGGGGTTGGGAGAAAATGTGGTGTTGGGTCGCGTGGAGCCAGACCAATACTATGTGTTTGAAAAAACCTTAAAAGAAGGATTTAAACCTATTATTCAAAAGAAAGTTGGATCTAAATTGATTAAGATGATTTACGATAAAAATCCAAAACATCCAACTAAAAACATTAAAACTCCCTTGCAAGATCAGCACCGTTTTGTGTTGTCCGATGAACATATTTTGCAATTAGCAAAATGGGCGATGATTGTAGAAGAACATTACCAAAAACCCATGGATATGGAATGGGCGTTTGACGGCATTGATCAAGAATTGTATATTGTGCAGGCTCGTCCTGAAACCGTGCAAAGCAAACGCAATGTGAATATTTTAGAAGAATATAAATTGCAATTAGAAGGTAAGCCAAAAATTTTGGCCAAGGGAATGAGCGTGGGCAGTAAAATTGGTAGCGGAAAGGCCAATAAAATTATGTCGGCCAAGGATATTAATAAATTTAAAAAGGGAGAGATTTTGGTGACTGGCATGACAGACCCGGATTGGGTGCCAGCCATGAAATTGGCTTCAGCGATTATTACCGATCAAGGTGGAAGAACTGCGCACGCGGCCATTGTTTCACGAGAGTTGGGGATTCCTTGTATTGTGGGAACGGGCAGTGCAACCAAAACTATTACTACGGGAACTCCAGTTACCGTAGATTGTTCTGGTGGAGAAGAGGGTTTTGCTTACGAAGGCATTATTCCATTTGTCGTTGATAAGGTAGATATTTCTAAGGTTGAAGATACTAAGACGAAAATTTTGATGAATTTAGCAGATCCATCTCAGGCTTTTAATTTAAGCTTTATTCCTAATGATGGTGTGGGCTTGGCTCGCGAAGAATTTATTATTGCCAATACCATTAAAATTCACCCAAACGCATTAATTAATTATCACAAAGCTAGCCCAGAACTAAAAAAACAAATTGACGCGCTTACCTTTGGTTACGAAAACAAAACAGATTTTTATGTTGATAAATTAGCCGAAGGCGTTGGAAAAATCGGCGCAGCTTTTTATCCAAAACCAGTAATTGTGCGATTCTCTGATTTTAAAACCAATGAGTATCGTCAGTTAATTGGAGGTGAAGCTTATGAACCAAAGGAAGAAAATCCGATGATGGGTTTTCGTGGATCATCTCGCTATTATCATGAATCATTCAAAGAAGCATTTATGCTAGAATGCAAAGCGATTAAACGCGTGAGAGAGGAATTTGGTATTGATAATATTGAAGTAATGATTCCATTTTGTCGCACGGTTGAAGAAGGTAAAAAGGTGCAGGCGGTTATGAAAGAAGCTGGTTTAGAGCGTGGAAAAAATGGGTTGAAAGTGATGGTGATGTGTGAAATTCCAGCTAATGTTATTTTGGCAGATCAATTCTTAGAAATTTTTGATGGATTTTCTATCGGTTCCAATGACTTAACGCAGTTGGCGCTGGGTTTGGATCGCGATAATTCTGATATTGCCAGCATCGGTAACGAAAAAAATGATGCCGTTAAAGAATTGATTAAGGTAGCAGTTAAAAAATGCCAAGAAAAAGGAAAATACATTGGTATTTGCGGACAAGGCCCAAGCGATTTCCCTGACTTCGCTGAATTTTTGGTCACGCTAGGAATTGAAAGCATGTCGCTTAACCCAGATTCTATTATAAAAACCAAAATCGCCATCGCACAAAAAGAAAAAGGATTATCAAAATAATTATGTTTGATATTATTACCTTTGGGTCAGCGACAGAGGATATTGTCATCAAGCCCAAACAGTTAACCAATTTAAAGTACTGCAAAACTTCTGATGAAGGGGTTTGCTTTCCCTTTGGTTCTAAGGTTGATGTCGACCAAATGATGTTTAATTCTGGCGGAGGTGGCACTAATACTGCTGCCACTTTTGCTTTGCAGGGTTTAAAAACCGCCTATTGTGGTATGGTGGGAAGTGATATTTCTGGGCAGGAAATTATTAAAGAATTAAAGAATCTTAAAATTGATACTCGGTTTGTTATCAAAACCGATAAAAAATTAACCAATCATTCCATTGTTATTCTCAGCAATGACCAGGATAGAAGTATTTT
>CAYYYT010000008.1:2901-11134 GCA_964476105.1 uncultured Candidatus Saccharibacteria bacterium
GCAGAATTGTTAGATAATAAAACAATTCCTTGGAAAAAGCTAAAAACTAAGTGGATATACCTGGCGCCACTTTCAGGCTTATTATGCGACAATTTTGAGGCGTTGGTAGATTTCGCTTTTAAAAATAACATTAAAGTAGCGGCCAATCCGGGTTTGGCGCAATTATCATTGCCACGCTTTGCTAAAATTGCAGAAAAGATTGATGTGTTATTTTTAAACCAAGAAGAGGCTAGTTTTTTAACGAAAATTCCCCTGGAACAAGAAAAAGAAATTTTTGCAAAAATTGATGCGCTTTGCCCAGGCATTGCCGTAATGACAAAGGGCGCCGATGGAGTTTTGGTTTCCGATGGCAAGGTAGTTTATTCTGCTAAACCAAATCCAGGAAGAGTAGTAGTGGATAGCACAGGCGCAGGAGATTCATTTGCGTCAGGATTTTTAAGCGAATTTATGAGAACTTCTGATATTGAAAAATCAATTCAACTGGGTATGGCAAATTCCGAAGGTTGTTTATCAGAAGTGGGTGCTAAGCACGGATTATTAAAAAAGGGCCAAGAATTTAAAAAAGTGGAAGTAATTACTTTATGAAAAATTTAAAATATTATTTAAAGAAGGCGTATAAGGAAAAGTTTGCCATCGGTCAGTTTAATTTTTCGGATTGGTCTCAGGTGCGGGGGATTGTGGAGGCGGCTCAGTTATTGCGCGCACCTATTATTTTGGGAACTTCAGAAGGTGAGAGTCGTTTTGTCGGATTAAAAGAAGCGGTGGCAATGCGCGATGCCTTGCGCGCCAAAACTGGTTTGCCTATTTTTTTAAATTTAGATCACGGCAAAAGCGTGGATTATTTAAAAGAAGCCATTTTAGCAGGTTATGATATGGTGCATTTTGACGGGTCAAAATTGCCTTTGGAAGAAAATATTAAACTCAGCAAAGAAGTGAAAAGTTTTGCGAGTTGGCATGGTGTTATTGTTGAGGGCGAGGTAGGAAAAATTGGTACCGACGCTTCTCGCGTGTACGCTGAAAAATTTGAAATTAAAGAGGATGATTTGACCAAAACTCAGGATGCGAAAAATTATTTAAAACAAACAAAGGTTGATTTATTGGCTATTTCGGTGGGAACCTTTCATGGTATGGATGTGACCGGCGTTTCTCCTCGATTGCGATTGGATAGATTGGAAGATATTTTTTCTCAGACAAAAAAGCCATTAGTGCTTCATGGAGGATCAGGAACTCCTGAGGAAGATATTAGAAAATCGATTGATTTGGGTATTACAAAAATTAACATTAACACCGAAACTCGTTTAGCATTTGCCGGAGCATTGCGCAAGACGCTTGAAACTAACCCAGGAGAAATTGTGCCGTATAAGTTTTTGCCCGAAGCCATTGAGGCGGTGCGTCAGGTGACGGAAAAAAATATTAAACTCTTTGGTAGTGAAAATAAGGCTTAGCTATTTACAGGTTGGATAAAATGTATTATACTCTCTATATTCTATAAATTATAACTTACTACATTATGTTTACATTAACCGCACAACTTAGAACTCTTTTGGGCAAGAAAACCAAAGCATTAAAAAACCAGGGACAAATTCCAGCGGTGGTTTATGGCCCTGGAGAAAAAAATGCCTCAGTTTCTGTTGATGAAAAAGAATTCAGAAAAGTATTTAAAGAAGCTGGAGAGAGCTCTCTCATTGAATTAGTTATCGGTAAAGAAAAGCGTCCTGTTTTGGTGAGCGAAGTTCAGCAAGATCCTATTACTGATCAAATTATTCACATTGATTTTTTCCAAGCCTCATTGAAGGAAGAAGTACAGGTGAGTGTTCCATTGGTATTTGAAGGTGTGGCTCCAGCAGAAAAGGATTTAGGAGGAACTTTAAACAAGAATATGTCAGAATTAGAAGTGAAGGCTTTGCCACAAAACTTGCCTCATGAAATTGTGGTTAATGTGAGTGGTTTAGTAACTTTTGAAGATCATATTTTGGTAAAAGATTTAGCATTGCCAAAGGATGTAACGACAACTAAGAACCCTGACGAAATTATTGCTTCAGTTTTGCCTCCACAAAAAGTGGAAGAACAATTGGCAGCTGAAATTACCGAAGATGTTGAAAGCGTAGCTAAGGTTGAAAAGGAAAAGAAGGAAGAAGTGGTTATTGACGAACCAAAAGAATAAGATAAAATGAGCGGCGCCCGAAGGGCGCCGCTTTTTTAGTGTAAACCATAGAGTTGTTTTTTTAGCCAAACATGCGATAATACTGATATGAAATATAAATTATTTTTTGTAGTTTTGTTGGCGTTCTTGCCAGTTTTTGCTTTAGCAGAAGATTTGGCGCAAACCTGCCAACAAATGTCCAGCTCTGATTTGAGTTGTCAAAATTTAAGTTCTACTGATTGCCGAGCTATATTAGAAAAATGCGCGGCGTATTATGATGATCAGAGCGCCAAAATTTCAGAAGATTTAACCAAGACCAAAACGCAAAAAGATACCCTGCAAAACCAGGTATCAGCGCTTAAGAAAAAGATTAATGGATTAGAAGCAAAAATTGCGCAGGGAACTTTGATGGTTAAGGGTTTAAATTTGCAAATTAACGATACGCAGGTTTCTATTAATAAAACCACCCAAAGTCTGGAAGCTTCGCAAAAGCAAATTGCCAATATCTTGCAATCTGTTTATGAAGAAGGGAAAAAACCCGCTTTTATGGTTTTGTTTGAAGGAAATTTATCAGACTATTTTAGTAATATCGCTTATTTAGAAAGTTTAAATACGAAGGTTTCAGATATTTTAGAAAGCACTGAAAATTTAAAATCATATTTGGAAGAGCAAAAAAATAAACAAGAACAGGAGAAGGGTCAACTGCAAAAAACGATTCAAATTCAAAGTCTTCAGAAAAAGGAAAACGAAGCTAATAAAAAACAGCAAGATAGTTATCTTAAATTAACCGAAGCACAATACCAAAAGCAACTGAAAGATAAGGCAGCAGCGGAAAAAAATGCCAACGCTATTAAGGCACGAATTTTCGATTTAATTGGAGTGACTGCGGCACCAACCTTTGAAAAAGCGGTAGAAATTGCTAAATATGTTTCTTCGGTGACCGGTGTTCGGCCAGCAATGCTTTTAGCTATTTTAACGCAAGAATCAAATTTGGGTAAAAATGTGGGTCAGTGTTATGTGACTAATTTAACTACGGGAGATGGCACGAGTTTAAAAGGCGCTTCCAAGCCACGCGTAATGAGTCCAAAAACGATTCCTAGTTTTATGGATTTAACTCAATCGCTAGGAATGGAGCCAACTAAAACACCGGTTTCTTGCTGGGTTCCTTTATATTCAAAAGGTGTGCCGTATGGTTGGGGTGGGGCAATGGGACCAGCTCAATTTATTGCTTCTACCTGGTCTTTGTATTCTCCCAAAGTGACCGCCATTACTGGAAAATCAGCTAATCCATGGAATATTAGCGATGCTTTCTTAGCATCCGGACTTTTATTAAAAGACAATGGTGCTTTGAGTAATGAATCCAATGCCGCGGCTAAATATTATTGTGGTGGAAGTTATGGAAGATACGAATGTCGCGCGTATGCCAGCTCTGTTTTGCGGTACGCGTCTCAGTATGAAGCTGATATCAAGGCAATTGGGGAATAATTTCATAAAACTTGAAACATAAAACCTGAAACATTTTAAAAAACTACGGCGCGCCCGCGGGCGCGCCGTAGTTTTTTAGTTTAGACAAAGTTTTCTAAAAAAGGGCAAGGGTATGGACAGGGATTTTGTAGGTGTTATGATACCGTTAAGTAGATGACCTGTTTGCGTGAGGTGGTCTGCTAACAGAGAATGAACCCTCGTAGGGAATAACGCCAAACTTCTTTGTTTTGCAAGGCGCGCAAAACTGGTAATCACCTTGTTGATGCCAGGCAACAAACCTTTTTTGAGCTCCGACTTTAGTTGGAGCTTTTTTCTTAAAAAGTCTGGTAAACTCTTGACACGGATAAGCTTTTTTGCTATAAGTGTATTTGTGTTGAGCTTGAGGTCTTAACGTGCGTTACCTCAAGGTTTAGAAATAAAGGGTTCACGCCCTATAAGCTTCAAGCTCAACTTTTGCACTTTTTGATCCATGGAGGTTGGGAGTGTAGCCGGACTCGTGGAGTAAATGGTGAACAAGTCCAAGAGGTCCCCTAGGCTTCTTGTCACCGGGTAACTCGGTCGTGGATTTTTTAATCCATACTATGCCTGATGTTCAGCCACCCCGCCTCCAATTCTTTAAGCTCTGACCCTAAAAAAGTTAGAGCTTTTTTCTTGCAATTTTTTATATAAAAAACGGCGGCCCGCGGGCCGCCGTTTTAATTTTTTATTGTTCTCTTTTTTGTTCTTGCTCTTTTTCCCACGCCTTAAAGGCTTTTACAATTGGCTCCATATCTCCTTCCATAATATTCTCTAAATTGTGCCAAGACTTTTCGATGCGATGGTCGGTAATTCGGTTTTGTGGGTAGTTATAGGTTCGGGTTTTTTCGCTACGCTTTGCCCAACCAATTTGTGCGCGTCGTGCTTCAGTTAATTTTGAAGAATCAGCCTCTTGTTGCGCTTGCAGTAATCGCGCCGCTAAAATACTGAGAGCATTTTCTTTGTTTTGCAATTGCGACCGTTCGGTTTGACTGGTAACCACAATGCCGGTTGGTTTGTGGGTGATACGAATTGCTGATTCAGTTTTGTTAACATATTGTCCGCCAGCTCCCGATGACCGATAGGTATCAATGCGCAGGTCAGAAGGGTTAATGCTAATATCCATTCTTTTGGGTTTTTCTAAAACGGCTACGGTAATAGTTGAAGTATGCACGCGTCCTTGTTTTTCCGTTTTAGGAATTCGCTGTACGCGATGCACGCCACCTTCATATTGCATAGCATCAAAAGCACCAATGCCTGAAAATTCAAAGACAATTTCTTTATAACCTCCAATATCAGACATGCTAGAATCTAATACGCGTTGTGACCAACCTTGGCTGGTGGCATATTTTGAATACATGCGGTAAAGGTCACGCACAAAAAGACCGGCTTCGTCTCCGCCAGTGCCAGCGCGCATTTCAACGATAACATGTTGCTTGCCTGAACCGGTTAATGGTTCCGTAGTTTCTGATTCGTTATCTTCTTGTGGTGCGCGATAATTTTTCCAATCTTCCGCAGTGAATTTTGAATAATCAATATTTTCCATAATGATAATACAAGAGTTGATTTTCTATGGGATTAGTGTAACATATAAATCGGTTTTTGTCATTAAGAATCACTAGTTCTTTCATAAAAGGGGATTGGGCATGAAGCGAAGAGTAGATTTGTCTTCTCGAATCCTTATAGAATGCGCAAAGAAAAAGCGAGAAATGAAGCGTCCCGCAAAAATGAAGCCCCAAAAAATGATGGCCCAGCGAATTCCTAAGAAAAAGCGCGTGGGTAGTTATTTGCGAAAAAAGGTAAAGGTTGAGTATTCGATTAAGTACCGCTTTTATTGCAATGAAGAGACGAGAAGAAAAAATGGCACTAATGAATACGATGAATGTCGTCATGTAATTCCGGCAGAGCATTCTGGAAGTCGTAGTCAGGCGCGTCGTTATTTTATTGACTTTATTAAGGCAAAAAGAATGAATGAAGCTTCTTCGCCTACTTGGGCAAAAGAGCGATGTAGTAATTTTGTCTTAACTCGTATTGAAACAACGACGGTGAAGGAAACCATATCTCGATAGTGAGCAACGGCGACCCTGGGTAATCCAGAGTCGCCTTTATTTTTTATAAAGCAATGCATTTTGCCATTCCAGCTCTTGCATTTATTTAAAAACCTTGATATTATCTTATTTATTGAGTAACATACTAAATATATAGAATATGAAACAAGATCTTCACCCAACTTATTTTACTAAAGCCGGAGTCAAATGTGCCTGCGGTAATTCTTTTATTGTTGGATCAACAAAAGAATTTATTGAAACTGAAATTTGCGCACAATGTCATCCTTTTTACACGAAGAAAGAAAAGGTATTAGACACCTTAGGTAGAGTACAGAAGTTTAAAGACCGTGCTGCAAAAAAATCTGAAGCACCAAAAAAGGTTAAAAAAGTAAAAGAACGAAAAGCAAAATAGAATACAAAATACAAAATACTTAATTATGGCAAACGACGCAAAAATACAATTGAACACCGAAGAGATGGCAAAAGCAGGAATTGCTTTTGGTCACAATGTTTCACGCTTGCATCCAAAAATGAAACCTTTTGTTGCAGGAGTTAAAAGCAACGTGCATTTAATTGATTTGGAAAAATCAGCAAAAGAATTTACCGAAGCTTTGCAATTTATTTCAAAATTAGTAGCTGATGGAAAGACTCTTCTTTTTGTAGGAACCAAAATTCAAATCAAGGAATTAACCAAAGCTACTGCTATGGAATGCCAAATGCCTTATGTAACTGAACGATGGCTTGGTGGAACTTTTACCAATTTTGAAACTATTACTAAACGAGTTGCTTATTTTAAAGAGCTTGAATACAAGAAAGCAACCGGTGCTTTAGAAAAATATACTAAAAAAGAACGAAGTCTTTTTGATAAAGAATTGGAAATTTTGCGAAAGAAATTTGAAGGCATTAAAAATATGCCAAAATTACCTGAAGCAGTTTTAATTCTTGATTTGAAAAAAGATATCGCTTGCGCTCAAGAAGCAAAGCGAAAGGGGGTTAAGATTGTAGCTGTTACGGATACCAATGTGGATCCAACCATTGCTGACTATGCAATCCCTGCTAACGATGATGCCATCTCGGCCATCGCTTATATTTTAGAGCAAGTTAAGGAAGCAGTTTTAAATCATAAATCATAAGGCTAAGACATGAAGCACTAACACTGTTTCATGTTTTATGTTTCAAGTTTCATGTTAAATATTGAAGACATTAAAAAACTCCGAGATGAAACTGGCGCCTCGCCAGTGGAAATTAAAAAAGCTTTAGCCGAAACTCAAAATGATTTCACTCGCGCTAAAGAACTTTTGCAATCTTGGGGCAAAAAAATTGTTGATAAAAAGATGGGTAATGAAGCGAAGGATGGTTTGATTGATTTCTATTTGCACCCTAATGCTAAAACTGGCGTACTTTTGGATATTCGTTGTCAAACTGACTTCGTGGCCAAGTCTCCTGAATTTAAAACTTTGGCTCATGAAATTGCTTTACATATTGCGGCCATGCGTCCTTTATATGTTTCTGAAAATGACATTCCACAAGAATTAGTGGCAGCTGAAGAGCAAGTATACAGAGAACAGGTGGCTGATTCTGGAAAGCCAGCGGATATCGTAAAGCAAATTATTGAAGGAAAATTACAGAAGTACAAGGAATCGGTTTCATTGTTGTCACAGGCTTGGGTGAAAGACGATACCAAGACCATTAAAAATTTAGTGGAAGAAACGGTTGCTAAGGTTGGAGAAAATATTGAAGTAAAAAGATTTGCAAGATACGAAATTTAATCAGCTTCTAACTTTCAGCTTTTAGTCGATAGAATATAATTTCTAAAACTAAAAGCTATTGGCTAAAAGCTATTAGCTTACTTGTTACAACTTATTTCTTTTATTATTTTTTTGGTTTCAGTGGCAGTTATTGCCATGATTCTGGTAAGAAAAATTCCAACCCTGAAAACTTTGCCAGAAAATGGACACCACGGATTTAAAAAACACGATCTTGTGGTAAAATTAGAAAACAAAATTAAAGAAACATACTTTCATTGGTTTTCTAAAAAAATGTTATTACATCGAATTTTATCTCAGTTTCGATTATGGGTATTAAAACTCGAAAAGAAAACTGATGAATTACTGCACGGAATTAGAAAGAATGCGCAAGAATTGGAAAAAGTTAAAAAAAGAAAGTAATATAGTAATAGCAGTTTGTTATGTAGAGTAGCAAACTGAAATGCCAGCTTAGCTCAGCGGTAGAGCAACTGTTTTGTAAACAGTAGGTCGGGGGTTCGAATCCCTTAGCTGGCTCCAAAATTTTATTTTCAACGGGGTAGCAGTAGTCGGGGGTTCGGTCCCGTAAAAATAATTTTTGAAAATTATTTAACGGGATAAAAATCCCCGAGCGCGCTCCAGGAAAAATTGAACATTGATAGTAGGATATTTTGAAAAATATTTTACAAAAAAGAGAGAGAAAAAAGTGTAGAATCTCTTTGTAAAAGAAAATAAATGAAGTAAAAATGTTTTTAAGTCGCTTTGACTATTGACATTAAAATTATTTCGACTAGAAT
>CAYYYT010000009.1:0-10711 GCA_964476105.1 uncultured Candidatus Saccharibacteria bacterium
TAAAACTTTATCGGAGCCAATACGTACCACCATCTTTTGCGAAGCGTCTTTTAACTCTGGGTCTTCTATAATTACTCCCTGCAGAGTTATTTTTTCCTTAGCGTCATTATGTTTTTTTAACGAACTATTTATCATCGCAAATTCTGCAATTTGCAAACGCAAAATTCCTAAAACAAAAAAGAACAAGCAAAAACTAATTACCATACCTCGCGTATTATTTTTTATGAGAAAAAATATCGTGCCAATTATTCCAAGCAATAAAAAAACCCAAATACCTATTTGGGAAACTGGCTTCCATGATTCAAGTGCCACACCTAAAATACTAGCGAGAGAAAAATAAAAAAGTATTTTTGATGGCGTCATTGAAAGTGCCTATTTTTTAAAATGAGTTGCAATAACGGTAATTTTAATTTCTCCTTTTTTTAATGAATTATCTTTTACGGCACCGAAAATAATCTGTGCTTTCTTATCAACATGCTCAGTAATAACCTTGGCAGCCTGTTGAATTTCGTTGAGCGTCACATCAGAACCCGAAGCATTAAAAATAACTCCTCCAGCCCCCTTTACGGGAAAATCAAGTAAAGGAGAACTAATGGCTTTCATCGCCGCTTCAACCGCGCGATTTTCTCCCTGCGCTTTTGCAACGCCAAATAATGCCTGACCAGAATTTCGCATAATAGCGATCATCGAAGCAAAATCAATCGAAATAATTCCAGAATTAAAAATTAAATCGGTAATACTTTGGACTGCCTGTTTTAAAATGTCGTCACAAATTTCAAAAGCGCCAGAAACCGTTGTTTTCTCATCAATCATTTTTAGCAATTTATCGTTAGAAACCACCAATAAGCAATCTACATTTTCTTGCAAATTTTCCATTGCCTTTTCGGCTAATTTTCGGCGCTGTTCACCCTCAAAAGAAAATGGCATCGTCACTACCGCAATGGTCAAAATGCCTAATTTTTTCGATATTTGAGCTACGACTGGTGCAGCCCCCGATCCCGTTCCACCACCCAATCCGCAGGTCACAAAGACCATGTCAGAACCTTTTAAAAATTCTTCAATTTCTGAGATATTTTCTTCGGCCGCTGCTTTTCCGAGCGAAACATCCATGCCAGCACCAAGACCTTTGGTCACATGCTTGCCAATGAGAATTTTATTTTCAACTTTACAAAAATGAAGAGCTTGTGCATCGGTATTAACTGCGATTAATTCAACTCCTCGAGTCTCAAACTTAGCAATGCGCGAAATCGTATTCCCTCCAGAACCTCCCACTCCCAGCACCTTAATTTTTGGATTCATAATAACTTATATTACGGAATAAAAACCCTTAACATTTTTTTTATTTTTACCATAAACCCGCGAAGAGAATCAACCATGAAGCCCATTGATCCTTCTTTATGAGAAACTTCTGGGTTAATGCCTTGCAAAACAAGACCTACAACCGTGGCAAGCGACGGATCATCTTCAAGACCCATGATACCACTTGGTACTCCAATTTGGCATGGCAGTTTTAATTTTTCCTTAACCAACTCTTTAATTTTTGGTAATTTTGCTCCACCTCCTGTTATAACAATACCACCTGGCAATAATTCCTGACGCCCAATTGATTTTAATTCCTTTTGCATTAAATCTAAAATTTCAGAAACTCGTGGCTCAATAATATCCACCAATGTTTTTTTCGTAAAAGAGAGTTCGTGGTTTTGGTCAAAGACTTCAATCTTTTTTGCGGTCGTAGATTTCTCTTTTGATTTTTCCGGTTTTACCAACATACAAGTTCCATGCTGTTTTTTTATTTCTTCAGCAATAGAAACTTCGGTTTTTAAACCAATGGCAATATCGTTGGTAATATTTGCCGATCCTAATGGAAAAACTGCTAGGTGAATTAAATCACCCTCTTCAAAAACTGCTAAACTGGTTGTCGCTGCTCCGATATCAATTAAAGCAACTCCAATTTCTTTTTGTTGAGGTGTTAAAACTGCCTTAGCAGCAGCAATGGGAGATGTAACTACATCATCAATTTGCAATTTTGCATTAAAAACCGTTTGCAAAAGATTAGTGTAATATGATTGGAAATAACACAAAAGCACTACTTTGGCTTCCAGACGAACTCCGGTTAACCCCACAGCTCGTTTAATACCTCCCCGATCATTAATAATATATTCTCTTGGAAAAATATCTAAAATTTCTTCATTAGCAGGAATATCCACTGCTTTTGTAGCTTGCAAAACTCGGTCAACATCTTCCTGAGAAATAACATGATCAGCACGAGAAACAGAGATTAATCCATCAGAAGGAATAACATGCAGATGACTGCCTCCCATATTCACAAAAACTGATTTAATCTTTCTACCACAATCTTTTTCTACACCAGACATTAACATTTGAATATTGCGCGCAGTATCTTCCTGGTTAACGATGGCTCCCCGACGCAATCCAAAAGAAAGCATTTGTCGATAACACAAAACCTCCCATCCTCTGCCTTTATTAATAACCACCAAGGCTTTCATGGTGTTAGTTCCAATATCGAGCCCTGCTATAATTTCACCTTTTGCCATGTAAAAATTACTTTACCTTAGATAAATAATAATCTTGTTTTGCAAACATTTTTTCTGCTTCAGCCTCAGAAACTTCATGATCGTAACCAAAATTATGCAAAATACCGTGAATTAAAACCTTAGCTAACTCTTTTTTAAATGATAATTTTGACTCTTTAGCATTCTCGCGGACAACGGATGGACAAATAATAACTTCGCTAAACTCTTCCTTAAAGTCAGAAACCTTTTCAAACGATAAAACATCGGTTGGCTTATCTTTTTTCCGATACTGCTTATTGAGTTCGTGAATTTCTGCAGGACTAACAAAAGCAATAGAGACATTTTCCTTTAATCTATTTTCGCCTTTTAACACTTTTTTTGCAACCCCAATAAAAAAGGTTTTATTCAAAGAAAATTTCGTAAGATTGTTTATTTCGATCATAATTTCAATAATCATTTATTTTACTATATTTTAAAAAAGAAAACAAAAGCGCTCCGATATTCTCGGAGCGCTTTTATTAATTATACTACAGAAGTGGGCGGAATAGTGTCTTTAATTTTCTTCAAATCTTCATAAATTACTAACACGTAAATAACAGTAAATGGAAGCATAAAGAGAGAATTAAAAATAAATCCGAGACGAGTAATTGATGAAATAATCATTGAGATAAAAAAGAGGGGTAACATTCTACCAAAAATCGCCCACCAATACCCCTTAGCTAATTCCTTACTTCTCTTGAGGGCAGACATTCCTCTTTTTCCCTCAAAAATAAAAGTATATTCAGAAAAAGCAAACCAAATAGAAAACATTAATCCTGGAATAATAAAAAGGATAAGTCCAAAACAAATAATAATACTTCTTAAAAAAGTTATCCAAAAGTACGAAGCTGTCTGTGAGAATCCAAGGATAAAAAGTTCTTTAATATTTTTATCTTTATATTCTTCCTTTAAATAAAGCCTTAGAGCAACCTGAAATGGAAGACTCAATAACACTACTAATAAGATACCCACTAAAAAAAATAAAGCGCTAATAAAATAATATATTGATGTGGTTTGAGCGCTGAGAAATAGCAAAAACCCAATTCCAAAAAATACTAACATAATCCCAACCATCCCTACCATACTTACAAGCATCAAAAGAAACATCTTCCACATCCTAGGAACATATAAGTCCCAAGTTGTTTTAAATAATTCTGGAATCGAAATTAATTTTTGATTATCCATGTAATAATTCTTTAATTATTTTTGAAATTTCCGAATTATCGGCCTTGCCTTTTACTTGAGGCATAAGGTCTGCCATAATTTTACCGGTATCTTTTACTGAAGTGGCACCAACTTTAGCGATAGATTCTTTTACCATTTCGCGTAATTTTTCCGCTGGAATTTGTTCTGGCAAATAGTTCATCAAAATCGCAATTTCTTTTTGTTCGTTTTCGGCAAGCTCAGGCCTTCCTCCCTGCTCATAAAGTGCAATGGCATCTTTTCTTTTTTTAATTTCTGAAGTTAGAGCGCTAAGAATTTCTTCGTCATTAAATTCAGATTCTTTGTTTAAATCTTCTTCTGATTTTTCAGGATTTTCCTTAGCAATCTGATATCGCTTTTCTTTTTCTTTTGCACTAATTGATGCAAGTGCCATACGCAAAACAGAAACCATCTCTTGGTTTTTCTGTTTCATGGCTTCTTTAACATCGCTTTGTATTTTTTGTTTGAGCATAGTTTTGGAAACCTTATAATAATGTTGTGAGAGTTATTTTGGCTTTGCTAGTTTATCAGCAATAACCTTTTTAGCTTTTAATTCAACGCGTCGCAATGCAGATCGCTTTTTAGCTAAGGTAGACTTCGCACGCTTGTGGAATTGTTTACCTCGAATTTGCAAAAGCACTCCTGAACCACGAACTACCTTAGTAAAACGGTGAACTAAATTTTGAGGACTCTCTTTATCTTTTTTTCTTACTTCTAATGCCATACTTATTTTTTATTAATTTTATTTAATTTATTTTTCATCTCCTCCACGACCTTGTCTAACTTTATTTCTGTTTGAACTCCATTTTCCATATTTCTTAGCGTAATAAATCCTTCTAGCGCTTCTTTCTGTCCAAAAATTAACACCCATTTAGCACCCATCTTATCCGCTAGTTTTAATTGAGAACCCAGCGAATCTTTTGACAACGACTCCATTACAGGAATCTTCGCTGCTCGGAATTCTTCAAATAATTTCAAACTCTTTCGTTTTGCTAAAAGGCCCAGTTGCGCTAAAAAGATTTCTGCTTTTTCTTCTTTCTTATTTTCAACCTTAATTTCTTTTTCCATCATCAATTCCATAATACGAGAAACTCCGATACCAACTCCGCAAGCTGGAGTATCTCTACCTCCTAAAAGCTTTACCAATCCTTCATACCGACCACCAGATGCAAGCGATCCATAGGTACTTCCCAATTCACTTTGTTCAACAATTTCAAAAACGGTTTTGGTGTAATAATCTAATCCGCGAACTAAATAAGGATTTAAGGTGTAAGGCAATTCTAATTCGTCCAAAAATTCCAAAACTTGTTTAAAGTGCGAATGACAGTTTTCACAAAGGTTATCAATAATTTGTGGTGCGCCTGCTTTCACTGCCTGACACTTTTCTTCCTTACAATCCAAAATACGTAATGGATTTTCTTTTAATCTTCGCTGACAATCAGAGCAGAGTGATGATTTTTTCGCTCTAAAATAACTGGTTAAAATCTTTTTAAACTGTGGCCGACATTCGCTATCTCCAATACTATTTACCTGAATGTTGATATTTTTAAAACCAATATCTTTTAACACATCATAGCTCATCTGAATAATCTGCCCATCGGTTGAAGGACTCTTATCTCCAATCACTTCAAGACTAGCTTGCAAGAATTGTCTGTAGCGTCCTTTTTGTGGTCGATCGTGTCTAAAGCATGGACCCATGGCCCACAATTTTACCGGTTGCACCAAATTATACATTCCGTGCTCAATATAGCTCCGTACAATACCAGGAGTAAATTCGGGTCGCAAAGCTACTAAATCTCCACCCTTGGTTCTAAAAGCATACATTTCTTTTTCCACAATATCTGTTGCTACGCCAGCACTTTTAGAAAATACTTCTGCAAATTCCAAAATCGGCGTATCAATTTTTCCAAAGCCATAGTAATGTGTTACATTTTCAATAGCTTTTTGAATTCGCTTAAGATACACCTGGTCAGCCGGTAAAATATCTCGCATCCCAGCTAAATTTTGTAATTTTGTTTTATTGATGCTCATAATTAATAACTTGGTGTTTTAATAAACGATAAACTTGTGATTGGGAAAAGTCGCAAGGCAGCTTTGCCAACAATGTATTGTTTTGGCAAAATACCCCATTTGCGAGAATCGTAAGAATGGTCACGATTATCGCCCAAAACGAAATAATTATCACCATCGAGCGTCATACGGATATCGCCATCGGTTCCTGATAAATTGGGTAAATAGTTTTTTTCGTTCAGAACAATGGTATTGCTATCTTTTGTGATAGTAATTTTTCCATTTTTAATTTCAACGGTTTCTCCTGGCAAGGCAACAATTCGCTTAATAAAACGCTGACTCATATCCAAAGGATATTTAAGTACTACTACGTCTCCACGATGTGGTTTACTTACCAAATAAGACAACTCATCAACAATAAGATAATCTCCTGACTGAAAATTCGGCATCATTGATTCCCCTTTTACAATAAAAGGCTGAAAAATAAAATAGCGAATCGGCAAAACAATAACTGCCGCAATTAAGATAATTTTTAAGAATTCCCAGACAATGAGGATATATTTTTTAACCCCTCCCGCATTGTTATTTACTGGTTGTTGAGTTGAAGAATTTTGCTCCATAATGGTTGTATACTATCACATTTTTTAAGTTGTTGCAAGCTAAGCTAAACAAATAAAGAGGGCCGGATTACCACGCTGGTAATCCGGCCCTTTTTCTGACTACATTCGGAAACGAGATTTTCGATTCGTTTTCGACCCCATCGGAGCCGAAGCACTGATTTCTGCCAACTTCAACGGTTGGCGAGAATCTTTTTTGGGAGCATTTTTGCCACCCTTGCTACCTTGCGTCTCAACTGGCTGAAGTGACGCCGGAGAAAATTCTCTGCTCTTTCTGATTAAATTGCTCATTGCGACAAATTCGGCATAGTTAACCAACTTCAACCGTTGATCTTCGACCGCCGCCGCAAACTGACGCCACGCTCGATTCAGATCGCCACCGGCATCATCAACGCACTTGTCCACCATTTCGATAACTTCGGTGGACAGTTCAAGACTTCCCCCACAAATCGTAGCATTCATAACGAATCCTTCCATAACTAAGACAAGTAGCTGAAACAACAGTGCCTCTCCTGTTCCAGCCCCACATCGTCCTGTTAACAGGTGACTTGGGTTTGAACCTCAGCCTGAAAAACAATTACGTTGGCAAAAGTCAACGTAACACCCAGAAGTCGCTGACAGTAGGCTACAATCTCCGACGCATCCGCCCACGCCAAAGACGGATTGGCTCCCAAGGCTTGTTTGAAAAAAGCTTTTTCCTGCCCGAGAGACAAACTTCCGCTTCGGCCGACCTTGCAACTTCCCACAGTCGATCCCTTTCGTGCCTTGAGTAAGAAAACCCGCTACCACATCTTCGTGCTCGCAAGTCACACTCCTTTACCTGAAAGAACAAAAAATAAAACTAAAATTAATTTTACTCCTCGGCTACGACTTGTCAAGGGTAATTTGGTATGATATGGCAATTTTTCAAAAAAGTGGTATAATCACCCTAACATGATTATCCTTATTGGCCTGGGCAATCCCGGCGAAAAATTTAAAAATACACGGCACAATGTTGGTTTTATGGTGCTGGATTTTTTTGCCCAAAAAAATGATTTTCCCGAATTTACCTTATCTAAAAAATACCAAGCACTCGTTTCTGAAAAAGACGATGTTATGCTCGTAAAGCCAGAAACTTTTATGAATGAATCAGGCAAAACCGCGCAGGCTATTTTAAAAAATAAAGAAGCTACCCTCTTAGTTGTGCAAGACGATATTGATATGACGCTGGGCAAAATAAAATTTACTCAAAAAAGCAGTTCGGGCGGACATAAAGGAATTCAATCTATTATTCAAAACCTAGGCAATAATGATTTTACCAGACTTAAAATTGGCATTGCTACCGGAGATGAAAAAGCAGAAGAAGTCGTTTTAAAAAAATTTACTGAGGAAGAATTAAAAAACCTTAATATCGAAAAATGCGCAGAGGCCCTAGAACACTTTATTACTAATGGGCTAGAAAAAACCATGAATGAATACCACCGATAACTTAAAACAACTCCTTATTGTCTCATTGACCCCCTACTTCTTAGAGAAGCAGGTTTTTTGGTTTGAGGAACACTTAGATGAAATTTTAACTTCTCAAAAAACACAGGCTTTCTTTCAAGATAATACCTTATTTTTGCAAGCAGGAGAAAAACAAAATTTAATGGAACTTTTGCGAAAGCTAGATCAAATGGGTTATGAAAAAGTGTTTTCTGTGCAAGATCCGGGAGAATTTTCGCATAAAGGAGGTATTGTTGAAGTTTTTCCTGTAAATATGACTTGTGCTCTGCGATTGGATTTTTTGGGAAATATTTTAGAAACCATTACTCCATTAAAAATTACTATTGAAAATGAGGAAAAATCTCGCGAGGTTTTACAAAAAAAATTACAGTCTCAAAAACTTTTTGCCGATTTAAAAAATCTCAAAGTTGGCGATTATTTAGTGCATCTGGATCATGGCGTTGGCAGATTTGTTGGCAAAGAAAAACTCAATCCCAACGAAGAAAAAGAGTATTATGTTTTGGAATATGCCAAAGAAGATCGCTTATTTGTACCGGAAGATTTAGAAAGAAAACTCTCTCGCTATGTTGGATTTGCTGACCCGACGGTTTCGCGCCTTGGCTCAGAGCTTTGGCAAAAAACCAAGCGAAAAATTAAAGAAGATGTAGAATTGCTAGCCAAAGAATTATTGAATTTGTATGCCGAAAAAGAAATTATTAAAAGACCTCCCTACTTTCAAGATTCAGATGTTGCTGAAGAAATAAAGGCTGGTTTTATGTATCAGGAAACTCCCGATCAACTACAAGCACTGGAAGATATTAGAAAAGATTTAGAAAAAGAAAAACCGATGGATAGAATTGTGTGCGGTGACGTGGGTTTTGGTAAAACAGAAATTGCCCTACGCTCGGCTTGTTTTGCAGCCACCAGTGGCTATCAAACAGCCATTATTTGCCCGACTACTATTCTGGCACATCAACACTTTGCTATGTTTAAAAAACGATTGCAAAATCTTCCTATTCGCGTGGCGATGCTTTCGCGATTACAAACTAAAACAGAACAACAAAAGGTTTTAGAAGATATTAAGCAAGGATTAGTTGATATTGTCATTGGCACCCACCGCATTTTATCCAACGACATTCATTTTAAAAAATTACAGTTACTCATTATTGATGACGAACAAAGATTTGGCGTTAAGCAAAAAGAAAAACTCAGACAAAAAAATCCGGCGCTTGATATGCTGAGTCTTTCCGCAACGCCTATTCCGAGAACTATTTATCTGGCACTTTCTTCATTTAAAAATATCAGCCTAATGCAAACTCCTCCCCAAGGCCGAACTTCTATTGAAACTCAAATCGCTCCCTATAGCAAACTTGCCATCAAAGAAGCGATTGAATTTGAACTGGCGCGCCAGGGTCAAGTTTATTTTTTGCATAACAGAATTGATAGTATTGAAAAAACAAAACACGATTTGCAGACATTAATCCCTCAAAGCAAAATTTCTACCATCCACGGCAGAATGTCAGAAAAAGAACTTATGAAAATTATGAACGATCTACAAGAAAAGAAAACCAACATTTTAGTAGCCACCACGATTATAGAAAACGGAATTGACCTGCCCAACATTAACACTATTATTATAGAAGACGCCTCAAAACTGGGTCTGGCACAAGCCTATCAAATTCGCGGTCGCGTTGGCCGAGGCAATACTCACGGATTTGCTTATCTTTTTTATCCACCTAAATTAACTGACATGGCGCGCGAAAGACTTAAAGCTTTAGAAGAAGCAACCGAACTTGGCGCCGGTTATCAATTAGCTCTACGCGATTTAGAAATTCGTGGCGCGGGAAATATTTTAGGTCGCGAACAATCAGGAAGCATTAACAAAATTGGTTTAAATTTGTACTGCCAAATGTTGGCGGATTCCGTTGAAAAATTAAGAACCTAGATATTTTGTGGTATGATTTATGTATGGATGAAATTAAAGAAATAAAAATTACCGACGAACATTATCCAGCTGAACTTAAAAAAATACCCAGCGCGCCAAACATTCTGTATTACCGCGGTGAATTTTTAAAACCTGATGAATTATGCCTTGCTATTGTCGGAACGCGACGCGCCTCACCCTATGGAAAACAAGTTACGCTAGATTTAACCAGAGATATTTCAGAGGAACAAATAACCATTGTTTCCGGATTGGCACCCGGCATTGATACCTTCGCCCACCAAACCTGTGTTGAAAATAAAAAACGAACCATTGCCGTTTTAGGAACGGGCCTGGATGAAAAAAGTATTTACCCGCAACAAAATGTATCGCTAGCCGAAAACATTATTAAACAAGGTGGTTGTCTTATTTCAGAATATCCACCCGGCACACCGGGTTACCCCAATAATTTTCGCCAACGAAATCGAATTATTTCCGGGCTAAGTTTAGGAGTTGTCGTAGTGGAAGCCAAAGAAAAGTCAGGCTCTTTAATCACCGCTAACTTTGCAAAACTACAAAATAAAAAACTGTTCGCAGTACCGGGCCCCATTTACACCCTTAATTCTCAAGGACCCAATAAAATTATCAAAGAAGGTGGCACACTGGTAGAATCTGCTCAAGATATTTTTGATGTTTTAGGAATTGAAAAACAAAAAGTGGCGCCCAAAGAAGAAACTAAAAATCCCACCGAAAAAGCGATTTTACTGGCCATTAAAGAAGAAGCTCTCTATATTGATAAGATTATTGAAAAAACAAAATTACCAGCACCAACCGTAGCAACCACTCTTGCGCTTTTAGAAATTTCAGGTAAAGTACGCAACTTAGGAGGCAATATATATTCATTAAATTAAAATCTTATGCAA
>CAYYYT010000010.1:0-1496 GCA_964476105.1 uncultured Candidatus Saccharibacteria bacterium
AAGCAACTTACAAAAGCCATTTTTTCTTTTCTAATTTAGGACCCATAAAAACCATTAAGAAAATTCGAGTAATGTAAATGGCCGAGAATAAGCTCACCAAAATACCAATCGCCAGCGTCAAGGCGAATCCCTTAATAAATGAAGTTGAAAACATAAATAAAATAACGCAAACAATTAAAGAGTTAAAGTTACTATCACGAATTGATGGCCAAGCGCGCATAAATCCTTCTTCAATTGCAACTGACAAACTCTTGCCTTTGTGTAACTCCTCTTTCATACGAGCAAAAATTAAAATGTTCGCATCAACTGCCATACCGATCGACAAGATAAATCCGCCAATACCTGCCAACGTTAAGGTTATCGGAATTATTTTAAAAATAGCTAGTGAAATTGCTACGTAAATGACTAACGCTACTGAAGCTAAAAGTCCTGGTAATCGATAGAAAATAATCATGAAAAGCACTACCGCTAAAAGACCCCAAATTCCTGCCCAGAGAGATTTTTCTAACGAGGCAGATCCTAAGGTTGGTCCAACCGTTTCCTGAGAAATTGGATTACCAATCTTTACTGGTAAGGCTCCTGAATTTAATCGACGGGCAATTTCGTTAGCTTTTTGTACGCTTAAATCCCCTGTAATAACAGCGCTACCGCCAGTAATTTTATCTTGAACAATTGGCGCATACAAATCATTGTAATCAATTTTATCATCACCATTAGTATCAACAATCGAATAACCGTCCAATAAAATAGCAATTGGTTTTTTAATATTACGAGCGGTAATATTTTCAAATAATTTTGCGCCTTCTGAATTAAATACTAATTCAATTTGTGGTCGATAAGTAGTTTGATCAAATTTCACATTTGCCTTTGACAAATATTTTCCCGTTAATTCTGTTGGTTTTAAGTAGGGGCTTTGAAAGGCTAATTGATAATCAGCAACTTTTGTAATGTCTCCCCCCTTCTCCTGCACTGCCTGCACTTCTTTTATTTTATCCAAAATCACTTGCGATTCTTTTTCATCGCGCTGTTCATCAAATTCCAAATAAGGAGTTTGTCCAATCATATCAATGGCTTGTTTCACATCTTTCACTCCTGGCAATTCAACTAAAAGCCTATCAGTTCCCTGAATTTGTACTACAGGCTCTGAAACTCCAAATAAATTCACTCTTCTTTCAATCACATCGCGCAATCCTTGCATAGCCGCTGCCTTGTCAGTAGTGGTGCTTAAATCAGCTTGGTAAACCAAATTTACTCCTCCTTGCAAATCAAGCCCAAGCACATAAGGGCGATTGAAAACATGAGGCAAATGCCAAGAAAACTTCTGATTAAGATAATCAACTGATTTATCGACATATACAGGATGAGCAAATATTCCCGCGAGAAGAGATAGAACCAAAACTCCAATGAAAATAGTGTATTTTTTTTGCATAGTTTAAGTTTTTATAAGATTCATTATTTTAATACGATACTAGCAAAAATGCAAGGCAAGTATCAAA
>CAYYYT010000010.1:1596-3810 GCA_964476105.1 uncultured Candidatus Saccharibacteria bacterium
TTTCTAAAATTTTTAATTCTAAAAAATCTGTATCCGTATCATAAATTGCAAAAGTAGGTTTATATCTTTGTCCGGCCAGTTCTCCGGGATTTACTAATCGACAATTCCCTATTTTTTCTTCCCAGGGCTTATGCGTATGTCCATAAAAAACCAAATCATATTTTCCTGATTCAGCTTTTTTCTTCGCAATATCAGGATAGTGATTGATGTGAATTTTTTTTCCGCCCAGCTTAACTACTAATTCTTCGGGAAGATTTAATAATTCATAATCGCCATTTCCTCGCACTAAAAAAACCTGTCCCTGATAATTTTTTGCCAACATTAATTGCGTTTCTTGAAAACAAATATCTCCACAATGCAGAAGCGTTGTAATATTTTCTTGATGCAACCATTCAATGACCTTAGTAAGATTTTTTACCTGATCGTGAGTATCAGAAATAATAGCGAATTTCATAATTTATACTTGTTCTAATTGGTGACTCACTAAGGCATTATTTTTATCTAACAAAAATTTCCCACTGAATTTTTTATTCTCCAAAAACATTGGTAACCAATATTTATCATCAACCCACATTTTTTCATAGGGAATTTCATTTAGTAAAAACCACTCTGGCTTCATTTCTTCAGTTTCCATTGGTGTCCCTGAAAAATCAGTAACTTTAAAAATATGAACTTCGTGTACTTCGGACTTATAATCCCAAGCAAATTCCAAAATTCCCATTTTCTCTAAATTTTTCGGGGTGATTTGTGCTTCTTCGAGTACTTCTCGCAAGGCCGCGTCTTCAATTTTTTCTCCTGCATTTACCTTTCCACCAAAACCTATTAATTTGCCTTCACCAAATCCCCGCTTTTTTAAACCCAGAAGAATGCGGTTGCCCTGACAAATCATACAAAGCGTCATTATTGTTTTCATTTTGAATGTTCAGCCACGCATTGATTAAAGGCATCTATTTGCATATTATATTCTGCAATAATCTTTTTTGTTTGCTGATTTATTTCGTTATATTTTTTTGCTAGCGCATTATATTCGTCTACTAATATATTATAGCGCTGAGTTGCTTGTGAAGTATTATCAATTTCCACTTTTTTAGCATCCAATAATTTGGCAAGATCATCTAATTGATGTTTATCCGTAGTTATCTTATCTCGCGTTATAGTATCTGGTTCCTGGCAAAGTGACAACGGGGATCCAAATTCTTGCACCCCAATCCAAACCGTTTCTCCTTGATATTGCCCTTTTATAACTGCTACTCCTATCTCTGAGAATTGCTCATGTAAAATATTAGCGCGATGACCGGGGCTATTCATCCACAAATCAAGCATTTCTTTCTCATCTTTGAAATTTCCTAAAATCAAATTTTCTCCCTCAACAATATATTTATAACCCTCGCCACTTGCTAAATCACCAGGACCTATGCCATCGGGAGAGACATGTTCAAAATACTGCTTTGAAAACATATCCTGCGCTTTTTTAAGTGCCACTTTATCAAGCACTTCATTTTCTGTTAAGGGCGGTAACATACCATTATCAAAACGGGCGATATTAGTTTGGGCAATCACTTTTTCTTTCACTAAAACTGCCTGATTTTCTTTGGTAAATACTCTCAGCGGCGTTGGCGCCAAAATACTACTTTGAAAATTTTCACCTGCTTTTTTTAAGTCAATAGTTGAAAGTTGCAGAACACTTCCATTAAAATTTTGATAAAACCTGATTAAATTATCTTTAGAAAACCAGGCGTAACTTAAAACTATTGCTAAAAAAAGTACGATGCCAATAATTATTTTTTTCATAACGATACATTAATTTTCCACCATAGCGCTTAAGCCCCGCTCTACGGAGCGGGGCTTAATCCTTAATCGCTATTTTTTCTTTTTAATTTCTGCTGGCGTATCAGAATCAGTTGGCTCCGAATCAACGATTCCTGCCAATGCCGATTTTCCAGCGTTTAAATTACCTAGAATTTTTTGCACCTGCGCGTTGTCAGGATTGTTATTTAAAATACTTGTAAACTCATCTATTGCCTTACTCTTCTGACCGAGCTTATCATACACCAAACCCAACATATATCGTGCGTTAGAATAATTTGGTTCTAAATCTTTTGCGCGCTCAAATTCTCCCTGGGCCTTGGTTAATTGATTTCTTTGATAATAGAGCACTCCCAATTGAAATGCCAAACCAATATCTTTTGGAGCAATTTCTTTGGTTTTTTCTAG
>CAYYYT010000010.1:3910-10356 GCA_964476105.1 uncultured Candidatus Saccharibacteria bacterium
CGCACATTCCAGTTTTCAATATTCGCTGGATTAACCGAAATGGCACGATTAGCAAAATTAGCGGCACCATTAATAGTAATTTGCATTTGCTCCTTCTTTTTATCGCTGGATAAATTTTTATCAAGCTGAATTGCAGTCAATTGAGAAACACTCAACTGTGCCAAATCTCGATAGTACAAATCAATTGATGGACTCAAATTAGCTGCTGATAAAATTTTAAGCATTCCTTCATTTGTTTTTCCAACAGAAACCATCTGCGCACCCTTTAAATACAACACTTCTGAAACATATTTTTGACCGGCTAGCAACATAAAGCCTAAGCTTAATACCAACAAAAGTAATGAAACAAAAGAAACTCCAATACTTAAGAATGAATGTGGTTTAAGAGTAATTTTTTTCTCGGAAGTTGCTGTCAGAGAAATTAAAATTCCCAACAAAATCCAAACTAAAAATGAAAGGGTAAAGTTAGAGTAGTAAATAAGATAAGCAGTAATAACTCCAATCATGGCTGATAAAATTCCGAGCCGCAAAAACCAAGCTGTTTCATTTTCGCTATTTTTAAGTAGTGATTTTATTAAACAAATCACACTCATGACTAATAACGCAACAAAGGCTAGTCCACCCAAAAATCCTTTAGTAATAAACCAGTCAAAAATTTCTGAAGCTCCCGAAATAAATCGAGTTCCCCAAAAAACCGTTTTATTTAAACTTGATTCGTGATATTGAGCATAATTATAAACAAAAGTTCCAGGACCAGTTCCTAATACTGGATCGTGACTTAACACATTCTTTGCAATCGTAAATTCAGCAATTCGACTAGGAGAAATTTCTATAGGAGCTACCGGGAACCCAGGAATAGCAAATCTAAAAATTAAAAAGCCTAGTGAGACTACCAACAATACTACTGAAAAATAAACTGACGAAAGTGAAGATATTTTTTTAGCATTCCAAAGCGTAAATGTTAAAACTACCACTAAGCCTGCCATTAAGACCACCCAAGCATTAAAAGAATTAATCAAAATTAAAAGTAGCAATAACAAACCAGCTAAAACAAATAAAACTTTTTTCTTTTCTAAAGCCTGAGCAATCATCACGAGGCAAGGCAATAAAATAGCGGCTATCATAGCAATAATCGTAACGCTACCCATCGTGTTAAAAGTTGGCAGTTTGGCAAAAGCAAACGGTAAAAGATAGATATGATAAAGTTGTAAAACCGTGTAAATGCCGGCAATCAAAAATGAAACTGAAAAAAGAATTATCATCTTTACTGATTTTTTCTCATCTAGAGCAGATTGAGAAATTAAAAATGTCGCCAATAAAAACATAGTCAGGGTAACCAAACTATCAGTGATATTTAATGGAAAGCCCCAAAAACTTCCATAGCGCCAAAGAGAGGTCGCTGTTGAAATTCCGCTCACTATCAAAAGAATAAGCATTACTAAATGGAGCCAAGTTAATCGCAAAGTAAACTCCCCTTCTAAAACACTCTTAGCTAGCCAAGAAATTCCTGCCACCATAACCAACAAAATTAAAAGGGCTTGTTTTTGAAAGGTGATCATATCCTGCGTAAATGGCAAAAACCAAACCGGAATCAAGAAAACGAGCGCATAAAGACTGTAGGTGTATAATTTTTCCAAAATAGTAACTGGTTTCATGTGATTTAGTTAATTTAATTAGTAATAATGATTTATATTAATCGTTATGCTCGGTGTGTTCAATATCCCAAACTTCTTTGCTAATATTTTTCTGAATCATTTCCAAATCTTTTAATAAAATTTCTTCTTTTTGTCGTTCAGTTTCCAGGAGCGCATTGCTCATTTTTGCCTTTCTAATAACCATCAATTCGGCTTCAATATCACGCTTTAAAACGGCGAATCCGCGACGAATAGACTCCTCGGCTTCAATAACTTCCTTCCAGAAAATCTTATGCTTTTTCCTGCCTCGATATGCATGATAAACAATAAATCCTATTAAAATTACAATAATACACAAAAAGATAATCAACCCAATCAAATAAATAATTTCATAACTTAATCGTGAAGCTCCAAATTGAATCGCTGTATTTTGAACCGCAATCTGTATTTGAGGACTTGGTGGGCTTGATTGGTCACCCAACTTACTTTGTGTCCATAGTAAAAATTTTCCAGCTGAAAGAAAACCTGAATGTCGATAAAACCAATTTCCATCCGAATCAGAAATCACACTCTCACTGAAGGTTTCTCCGGTTTACAAATTCTGCAAATAAATTAATACTGTAATACCTGAATTGTCTGTCTTTCCACCCACATAGAATATTTCTTCATTAGAAATATCACGCGAGATTCTTGAAACGTAAGGAGGAGAAAGTGGTGCGCGATTAATTTGAGAAGTTTCTTGAGCTTTTACACTACCAGAGAAAAGAAGAGAACCAGCCAATACCAAAAGCAACACTAAACTACCATATTTTTTACGATAGGTTTTTAATGTTTCTAATTTCTTTTTTATATCTTCAGGTAATTCGCGTGATTGTTCCAATTCCAAAAACTTATGGTGCCATTTTCTAATCTCCAAAGTAATATACAAAAGAAGAAGAGCTGTTACGCCAAGCAAGAACCAAACCCAAAACCAAGAAATAACAAATAAGCTAAATACTTTGATTCCCTGACCACTAACAATTTCAAAAACTGGAGTTACCACTTTTAATCGATTGATAATTTCTCGGTAGTTCCCCGCCTTATCATAAGCGCGAACAATAACATCATAAGAACCAACTCCTAGCGAAAGTTGATAAGGACTGGTTGCTTCTACAAATAAATTATTATTTATTTTTGAATTAATCGCCTTAGCATTAAGCGGAATAACTTTTAATTCATAGTAAGAGATTCCAGAATTAGAATCTGAAGTTTGGAAATTAACAATTTGATTCTTACTAGAAGTTCTATCAGATGGATTGAAGTCTAATGAAAATTCGGCTGGCGGTTGAGTGTCAACATTAATACCAAAACTGGTAACACCACCCCAGACTCAGTCACGCAAACTTTTAATATGGAAGTAATGAGTACAATAGGTTAAATCTTTATAAATAATACTAGCGAGATTACATTACGAAATATTGTCGGGAATTACAAAAGGATAATCATCTAAAATGTAACTGTAATTTTCTACGGAACTGGTATTAGCCCAGCGCAAAATAACGTTTCTATTAGAATACCACTTGGATTGATCAGGGTGCGTTTCAGAAGAAACGATTGGTCCTTGTGGGGGTGGCAAAATTAAATTATAGACTCCATTTTGCACGCTACCTAAAACATCGGTACCACTTCCATCATTAGCTAAAATACGAGATTCATCGGAAAATTTCAAAAGTGTAGAACTACCTACTTGTTTGACGCGAAATGTTAGAGAAGTAATTAACCCCGATTGCACATTGATTCCACCAGGAATTCCTCCTACTAAACTTACTACCCCGCGCTGATTATCAAACACAGGTTGTGCTGTCCAAACATTAATAACTGACTGACCAACGGTTGGAGAAACCAACTGCAATTTATCTGGAGGAAATAGTAAAATAGCACTGACCGTATTAATAGATTTGCCTTCGGTATCCAAAAAGACACTGACATCAAAAGTAGATCCAACGGTAAAAGTTCCACTGGAAGGTGAAAGCAAAAACTTCGCAGCGTGAGCCGGAGTCGTCCAAAAAACCATAACACATAATGCCAAAAGCAACCCTAAAAGATTTTTCTTAACAAAGTTAAAAGCCATTTGTTAATTATATAATAAAAAACTATAAGAACCAACAACAAAATTATCCCCAACAAGATCTTTTTATAAAGCTCTGGCAAGATGTACTCTGTTTTGGTAACCTTGTTACCCGTATTATCAGTAGCTGAGATTTGGTAAAGCCAAACTCCCCCATCTATTTTTACGGGACTATTTGTTTTCTTCCAACCATCAAACCAAAACCATTTCATTTGCCGCAGGGAAACCGATTGAAGACCAGATCCAGAATCTTTAACATTAAAAACCGCTACATAGTCTTTGTTTTTAGGGTCGGTAGTTGTTTCTAAAAATCCAATCGCAGGAGCATTTCTATCAGGATTGGTTTTAGCTTTTACTAATTCTGCTTGATTGTCTACCGTAACGAGTGAATTGTCAGCCAGCGCTAAAGCCATCGTTCCAGCACCATCGGCCAGATATATTTTAGGATCATCAAAAGAAATTTTAGCTACTCCTTCTTTCTGAGCAATAAAGGTTAGTGTTACGATTTCTCCCTGGCTTCCCAAAAAAGGTTTTACAATTCCACCTGACATTTTCACCAAACCTGCATCAGAAGTCCATTGACGATCCTTCCACAAATCAACAATTGATTGAGCATCAGAAACTGAAGCTAATTGTAAAATATCTTGTGGATAGCGAAGCGAAAAATCAAAGGCATTAACTGGTTTTTTAGCATCAACTAAAATAGTAGCAGTAATTTCTGAAGATGGCGCCACTCTTTGAGCATTGGTTTTAATATAAACGCGTTCGTCAGAAGCAAAAACTGAAGGCGCAAATACTATTCCTAAAAGAAAAATAAACAAAAAAGTAATCTGTTTTGATTTCATAAAAAATAATGCTTAGGTCCAATAGTAAAGTAAAATAGAAATATCCACTAAATTAATTTTCCCATCACTATTAAAGTCGTATCGTGCAATATAGGAACGGTCAGCATAATACAAGAAAATACTTAAATCAACGATATCAACTTTGCCATCGCAATTTAAATCAGTTAGCAGTGCAGAATTACACTGCGAAACAACAGGATATTGCCCAGGAATAATCGATCCTCCCGACGATGAACCTCCTGCACCACCCCCTCCTCCACCAGGAGTAATAACTACTGCATCAGCTGGAAAATATAAAAAACCAGCTCTATAAATAAAGCTTGAACTAGAACTTTCTCCTGGCGCTAATTGCCCGCCACTGGAAATATATTCAAAGGTTGCTGAATTGGAATCACCACCTTCTACGCTAATAACAGGATCGCGTAAAATGAAATTTGAACTCGTATAATCATCTGCAAAAACAGATGAAAAACCAAAAACACTCATCACAAAAACAAGGGTCACGAACGCTAAATTGGTGATGTTACGATTTACCATGAACCTTTTAAAATCTTAAAATGAGATTATTTTTTAGAAGACTTTGGCGTTGTTTCTTGGGGAGCTGGACTTGGACTTGAAGGAACCGCATTTTGATCAAGAACTTGTTGACTGCCACCCAAGCTAATTGGTGCTACTTCAACAATTTTATTAGAAAAAGGATCGTATAAAATTGCTTTTTTAGCACTAGAATAAATTAAGACATTAAAACCTTTTTTAGCATTAAGGAAAAAGGGTTGATCTTGCAATTTGGAAGGATCTGAAACCGTCGCCATGGTTGGAGTTTCATTTTCAGGAAGCACAATTAATTTTCCTACCCGCGCCACTAACTCCTGAGTTTGTTTTTGTGCTACGGAAGCAGGATCTTTTTTCAATTGATTAATTTGAAACCAGAAAAACAGCGCTGCCCCGATGGCAACTACCAAAATAACTGACATAATTTGGGTTGATCTTTTCAAAGCAAAAAATTTGCCAATAAGATTTTTTATCATTCCCAAAAAAGATTTAATGATGCTTTTTTTAGGACTTGGTTCTGGTTGAATAAATTCAATTCTTTCTTCAATGATTTTTTTAGCCATAATCGTTTTTCTAAATTACTTTTTATTATTGATGGCTTCATTATATAACAGTTTTTTTATTAGTGCAAAAACAAAAAAAACACCGCCCTTCGGGCGGTGTTTTTAAGCTCAAATATTATTGAACTTTGGTGACATAAAAGTCAACTGACCCAGCAGTTAATCCACTCAAGTCAGAACCATCTTCAGAAATAACCTGCAAAACGATATTTACAGGATTTGATTCATCAAAAAATCCATAGGTTCCGCAACTTGGTTGTCGGTTGTCAAAGTTAGCATAGGAAAGGTCTGGCAATGCCATGACATCACAGCTAGTTAAATCAACTCCATTTTCTCGTGCACGAGCTTGTTGCACAATAACACGAGCGCCCGAAGGAATAGTAAATGGAATTCTTACATTAGCAACTGTGCTTAAAATTTGATCCGCTGGAGTAAGGGTAAATAAAGTGAACTCTCTAATTCCTGGGGCAATGACCGTTCCAGCTAAAACATCATTAAAACTTACTCGATATCTTGTTGAGACAAGCGTTGTTTTTAAAGCCTTAATACCAATAGCAAATGTGCTATATGCTCCCCCTAAAACCAAAACACCAACCACAGCACTAATAACACCTATGTTTTTTAACTTCATCATAATTTTTATTTTTTAAAATTTAATTTTAATGAATTATTATTCCTGATAATTAAGTCGACCCATTTTTTAATTACCACTCGCATATGCAAAAAAATTATTCTGAACTTGATCCAT
>CAYYYT010000011.1:0-10053 GCA_964476105.1 uncultured Candidatus Saccharibacteria bacterium
ATTTTTTATCCTTATTAGTATTTTTATCTTGATTAAACCCCGCCCGCACCGTTTTAAAACCTAGCATTATAGCATCCCTTAATTCTTTAGGAAAAATAGCATTTATTACTCCCCCGCCTCCAGAAAAAACAGCATTTTTAACGGTTTGATAAACTCCTTTAATGGTTTTTCCAATTCCTGCAACACCTTCTACCAAACCACCCGTAGCAGCCAGTGCAGGAACCTTCACCGCTTCAACTGTTACATCTCCCACAGCCTCCAAACCCTCTTTCGCATACTCGCCAGCAAGTTCTAATCCTAAAGAAGCTAATTTTTTTGCCTTACTTTCGGGATTTTCCTCGGTTGAACCAATAGCCTGATTACCTTGAGTTTCTACATTTGGCGCAACTTGAGTTTCTTGAGCTTCAGGTCTTGGCTCTCTTTTTTCTCTATTTTTTTTAGCCATAGAATATTTTCTAATACTTTATGTTATCTATTTTTAAAACATGAATCAACCCAATAATTTTATCACGACTCCCGCAATAGCTAAAATAATTCCAATAACCCAAAAACGCATCGTTACCTTATGGGCTGGCCAGCCGAGTGCTTCAAAATGATGGTGAATCGGCGTTGAGAAAAATATTTTTTTCTTGCGAATTTTTTTAGATAAAATTTGCAAAATAACTGAAACAACCTCTATGACTAAAAGTCCGGCAATAATTGGCAAAACTGCAACCGAATCGGTTAAAAAAGCTACTACCGAAAGTGTAGTGGTGAGTCCCAGTGTTCCCACTTCTGACATATAAAAACGCGCGGGCGGAATGTTAAACCACAAAAAAGCAAACAGCGTTCCCGTAATCACGGCACAAAAAGTTGCTAAATCAACTTTGCCTTGTGCAAAACTAATAATGGTAAAAGCTCCAAAAATAGAAGCGAAAACTCCACCCGACAATCCATCTAATCCATCAATAATGCCTCCCGACCAGCAGGCAATCATCACAATAATAAAAAGTGGCACATACCAAAAACCAATAGAAAATTGCCCCAGAAGCGGAATACTGATCACATCCCAGCCTAAATTATGATAAAACCAAAATCCTCCCAAAAGACCCATCAGCGCTACCACTAACAATCTTTTCTTAAATGACAATCCTCCACCAATATATCCACCCAGCGAAGAAACTACCAACATATCATCTAATAACCCCAAGAGTGAGGCCACGACTAAGGTAAAAAGTGGCAACCAGGTTTGACTGCGAGAGAAGAAATTAAGATCTGTAAAAATACTTTGTGGAAAAAGTAATGATAAAAAGTAGCAAGCAAAAATAACAATAACCGTGGTCGTCCAAATAAGCATTCCTCCCATACGAGGAACCTTTGTTTCTCGTTCTTGGTGTAATTGATTAAAAACAGTTGCATCTTCTCCGGTTATTGCTTTAACTCGCGCGTGTTTTTTCCAAAGCTTGTGTTGATAAAGAAAATGAATTAAAAATGGCGCTCCTAATAAAGCAATAAGAGAAGCAATGGCAGAAATTCCTAAAATTTTTGCGGCGCTAAACGCTAGTGTTATCATGATTGACTTTTGATCCAATTAATAATTTTTTGCATTTCCAAGAAACGATCCTCGGCTCCCAAAACAACGTTAATAAAATATTCTGAATTATCGCGTCCTTTTTGAATAACCATAAAACATCCGCGCGCAATGGTGGTGTAACCCGTCTTACCACCAATCACTTCCGGAACTTCACCCAATAATTTATTAGTGCTTGCTAAATGATGATGCAAGACTCCACTGACAGTATATACATCAAGCTCCTTGCTTGAAACAATTTCTCTAAATAATGGATAATGCTCAAACAGATACTTTGTTAAAATAACTAAATCTTCGGTGGTAGAATATGAATTTTCAGAAAGACCCGTACTGTCAGCAAAATAGGTATTTTCCAAACCAATGCGCTTGGCGGTAGCATTCATCTCCTCAACAAATTTTTTGGCCCCCATTACTTCTGAAAGTGCGTAGGCTGACCGATTACTTGACTCAATTAAGGTAATTTGAAGTAAGCTTTTTACTGATAATGAATCCCCTATTTTTAACACTCCCTGCTCTCCTTCCTGCGAAAGTGCCGATGCATCAACGGTAACCACTTGATTTAAATCATATTTTTCTAAAACAACCAACGCCGTCATAAGTTTTGTTAAACTAGCAATCGGTAATTTTTTGCGTGCCACTTGGGAAAAGAGCACATTGCTACGATTATTTTTTACCAAGACTGCGATTGCCGAAGACGCTCCAATAGCTTCTGGCTCACCAGAAAAACCCTGCGAATCTTTAATCAAGAACGGATGACCATTAGCAATAATCTCCTGCAACGAATCCGCTCCAGAAAGATTAGCAACTGAATCATTATCTAAAAAGGCGTCAACTTTCAAGGAAAAATCCTTAAAAGCAACATAGGAAAAACTTGTCATTACCACAAAGGCGGAAAACAAAATAATCCCCCGAGTGAGAAAAACTAATATATCTTCATGATCCCAGATATTCATTACAATATATCAACGAATTAATAATACTCTTACTAACGACTACCTACTTACTTTTTGGCTTTTTTTGCTACCTCAATATGTAATTCTTTCAATTGCTTTGGATAAATTTCACTTGGTGCATCCATCATTAAATCGCGACCATCTCCTGTTTTTGGAAACGCAATCACTTCTCGGATATTAGGTTCATTTAATAAGAGTGCCACAAATCTATCTAGTCCAAAACCAATACCGCCATGTTTTGGCGCGCCGTAACCATAAGCCTCAATCATGTGCCCAAACTTTTCCACGATCTCCTCTTTATCGTAACCCATAATTTCAAACACCTTCATGATAGCAGCCGGATCGTTATTGCGGATTCCTCCACTTCCCAACTCCCAACCATTCATAGCCAAATCGTATTGATTAGCCACAATGCCCGCAATATTTTTTTGACCCATTAAGTCGTCCATAAATTCTGGCTTAGGAGCCGAAAAGGGATTGTGAACAAAAGTCCATTCAGATTTTTTCATAGTCAGGCTTGGATCATTTTTTTCAAAATAAGGAAAATCCACTATCCAACAAAACGCCAAAAGATTAGGGTCATTTTTATCGGTGCGCAAATCTGGCTTATCGGAACCATATTTTTCCATTGCCTCTTTAAACGAAATACGAGGAAATGGAATTTCTTGAATTTTCTTTTCTGGGAAAACTGTCTTTACAAGTTCAACTAACATTCTTTCAAAAAATTCCAAAAAATCATCTCTTTCAATAAAGCTCATCTCCATATCTAACTGAGTATGTTCAGGTTGCCTATCACCTCGTAAATCTTCATCTCGCATGGCGCGCGCAATTTGAAAATATTTTTCAAGACCAGCAACCATAAACAATTGCTTGTACTGCTGAGGAGATTGTGGAAGTGCATAAAACTTTCCGGCATGCAATCGTGAAGGTACTACGAAGTCGCGCGCGCCTTCCGGTGTAGACTTGGTCAACATTGGAGTTTCAATTTCAATAAAATTCTCTGCGTGCAAAAAGTTTCTCATGAAAAGCGCTGTTTTATGTCGCATAATAAGATTATTTTGCAGTCGTGGGCGTCGCAAATCCAAGTAGCGATATTTCATTCGCACTTCTTCTCCAATCTCCATACCATCAGACAAAACATCAAAAGGCAAAGTTTCTGCTTTTGAAATAACTTTTAATTCTTCCACCACCAATTCAACCATTCCGGTAGCGATTTTATCGTTAATCATATTTTCTGGTCGCTTTACAACTTGACCTGTCAATTCAATCACCCATTCACTGCGAACCTCGGCCACCGCCGCGCAAGCTTCTTTTGCCGAAGGAATAAAAACACACTGAATACTTCCGCTTCGGTCTCGCAAATCAATAAACACAATTTTCCCATGCGCGCGACGAACACTCACAAAACCAGCCACCGTCACTTTTTCTCCTATATGATTTACCGTATCGGCAATTAAAAATCTTTTCATATTATTTTATTTTTATTTTTACAAACCTTCTTTTACCAAACTGAATTACCATATTATTTTCTAGCGTCACTTCAGTTTTCCAATCAGTAAGCTTAGTATTATTTATCGCAACTCCCCCACCTTCCACAACGCGCTTAGCATCACTTTTTGATTCAGCTAATTTGCTATCAAATAATAAATCTAAAATGGGATAATTAATGCGCGAAGTTTCAAAAACTTCAATATCCGTTGGAATTTGTTTGTCTCGGAAAGTTCTATTAAAATTTTCTTCCGCTTGTTTTGCTAGTTTTTCCCCGTGATACATTTTAACAATCTCAAATCCTAATCTTGCTTTTTGGTCTCGCGGATTAGATATCTTTTTTATATTTTCAATTTCCGCCAATGACACGCGAGTTGCCAAGACAAAATATTTTTCTATCAATTCATCAGGAATAGACATTGTCTTACCAAACATTTCATCGGGAGAATCTAAAAGATTAATCGTGTTACCCCAACTGGAACTCATCTTTCTACCATCGGTTCCTTCAAGCAAAACATTCGTCATAATATCTTGCGGTTCTTGCTTGTATAATTTTTGTAAATCACGACCCGCCAGCAAATTAAAACGCTGATCCGTTCCGCCCAATTCCACATCAGCTTTTACTGCTACAGAATCATATCCCTGCATAATAGGATACAATAATTCACGCAAAGAAACACGTTTACCAGCCTGCAATCTTAGTTTAATATTTTCGCGACTTTCAAATTCATGCAAACCAAATGCATCGGCCATAGCACCAATTTCAGCAAATCCTAATTTTTTCAGCCATCCAGAATTATATTTCACCTCGCATTTTTTCATATCAAGAATTTTTCCTGCTTGCAGTGCATAGGTTTTCAAATTAGCCTTAATAGTTTTTGCATCCAACATTGGGCGCTCACTATCTTTATCTGAAGTATCGCCAATAATTCCCGTAAAATCTCCAATAATAAAAACCACCTTGTGTCCAAGGTTTTGGAAATCTCGCAATTTTAAGAGTGGAATAGACCGACCAATATGAATATTAGGACTGGTTGGATCAATGCCAAGTTTTACGCGAAGCACTTTGCCAGAGGTCAGTTTTTTTTGCAAACTCTCTTTATCAATCACCTCCTGGACTCCCCGAGTTAATAATTCTTCAATTTTTTGCGGATCTTGATTTGTCATATTTAGTAATTTTATCACGATTTAAACCTTGCTTACAAGTTGATAAATCCTAAGCTATTTTTAAAAATTATCCACTAATCGATAAATGTCTCCGGCTCCCATCACAATAACCACTTCCCCCTTTTTGATATTTTCTTTAACGAATTTTTCTGCCTCTTCTTTTGGCAAATATCGCACCTGTTTGCGTGCAATTTTTTTAACCAACATCGGTGAATCAACTCGCGCATTAATGTTTTTTTCTTCTCGCCCAGCTACATCGTAAATATCAGTAATAATCATTTCATCAATACCAACTTGCCTAAATAATCTGACAAAATCTTTAAAAAGATAAAAGGTTCGCTGGTGTTGATGTGGTTGAAAAATACACCAAATTTTTTGCTTAGCAAATTTTTCTCGCGCAGCATTCAGGGTTGCCTTTACCTCAGTTGGATGATGACCATAATCAGAAATAACCCAAAATGGTTTTTCTTTAATAATTTCAAACCGGCGCCACGAACCACGAAACTCTGCTAAAGCCTTAAAAGTGACACTATCTTTAATTCCCAAAATCCGTGCCACCTGCAAAACCGCCAGCGCATTAGAAACATTGTGTGCGCCTGGTACCTTTAAAATCTTTTTTATTTTTACGGCTTCGCTTTGCTTAGTCGCATAATAAAAAGTCTTGAATTTCCCCTTAGAAATTTTTACCAAATGCGCATCTTCTTTATTAGCTACTAAAAATCCATCCGTTGGTAATTTGCTAATAAATTTTTTAAATTCAGCGATAACATTTTTAAAAGTTTTAAAATAATCCAAGTGTTCCTTATCAATGTTAGTCACCACGGCAATTTTTGGCTGATAGTTTAAAAATGAACCGTCGTATTCGCAGGCTTCAACCACTAAATATTTTGAGGCACCAGCGCGAAAATTACTGTTGCCGAATTCTTTTAAGCGAGTCCCAACAATCACGGTTGGGTCAATACCGGCTTTGATTAATACCAAAGCCAGCATTGAAGTTGTAGTACTTTTGCCGTGACTTCCTGATACCGCAATGGTTGTATATTGCTTAGTTAATTCCCCCAAAGCTTCTGGGTATGATAAAAGCGTAATTCCCATTTTTTTGGCTTGAGAAAATTCTGGGTTTTCTGGTTTTACCGCTGGACTATAGACTACCAAGTCAAGATCGCTTTTAATATTTTCTGCGCGCTGATCATTAAAAACCTTAACTCCCGCACGCGCCATAGCTTGGGTAATTTCCGAAGACGCCAAATCAGAACCAGAAACCTGGTGCCTTTGTTTTACATAAAATTGTGCTAAAGCTGAAACGCCAATTCCCCCAATACCAATAAAATGTATTTTCATAATGTTATTTTCCGCGCGGTTGCGGGCGCACGGTAAAAATTAATTCAAACCAAAACTTTCAATAACGGTATAAACGGGTCCACCTTTTTTAAGTTCTGATTCCATAATCTCAATACTCTCAACCGTAAAAGCAAGATCAATATCTTGACCAACATCCGGACGCTCCTCTGGCTCCATAGCGCGCCATGCCATGGCATTAACTCTCGCTAGCGTAATGTGCGGACTAAATACACCTTTATCGGGAACAAAATGTACCAATTCTAAAAGCGAATTTTCTAAATCTTTTTTAAGTGCCATCGCTTCATGATTTACTTCTCCCCCAGCCCAAATATAGCGTGGCGGAATTTTCCCTTCCGGCCCATAGCCAAGACGAGATAAATGTAAATTAAAAGCTTGGTACTTCTGAGCAATTTCTTTTACCGCCATGCAAACCTGCCCAAGTTCCACATCATTAATCTCTCCTAAAAATAATAAAGTAACGTGCAAATTATCTGGCTTTGTCCAAGCTACTGGCGGTGGAGCCACAAATTCATCCATGATTTTTCCTTCAGAAAGCTCTGGCCATTTTTTAGAAAATTCAACCAAAAAACGCCGAATTTCATTCGGTAAATTAATCGCAATAAAAACTCTATGACGCTTTTGCATACAAAGCTATTGTATCAAAAAATCAGCCTAATTTCCAGTTTTTTTGTAATAAAAAAGCGCTTGAAAACCGAAGTTCATCAAGCGCTGGTAGTCAACGAACAGGCGACTACTTATTCTCGATTGTCTTGAGGTCCCGGCTCACCCGGGAAAATTTGACTTCCACCAAAACAAACCGCATGATCACCGTCATCCCACTGCCCCGGATTTTCGGGCGCACGGACAGCGACTCGATTGATCGTCCGCGACAGAACTACTGCAAGACCTTCCACCAATTCAACTTCTTCCTTCTTGAGTCTTGCGAGAATGTCTTGCTGACGCCCTTCGCTCAAGGTTCCAAATTCTGTTAGATTTAACTTGCGAACCACGATCTCTTTGAGGTAGTTTTCCAAATCTTCTAGCGCGCTCATGATTTGCTCCCTTTTGCCAAATTACCCAATTGAAACTATTTTAATTATATACCCTTTTAGTTATCTTGTCAATACCCTATCCTCATCTTATGGCTTAATACAAAATAATAGCCCCCTGCGTTTTCACAGAGGGCCCGTTTGATTTTCTGGATCTAGCTATGCAGATGAATGTGGTCGGCATAACCCCCAAGTTCTTCCTCAGAACTTTGAGATTTTTGAGGCATCGAATTCGCAAAAAAAATCAATAGTCTTGCCTTGATTGCTCCTCGGTTTTGCTGAAGACCAACCAAGATATCCACATAGTCTTCTTGAGGATGCCCAAGTTCTAATAAAACTTCTTCGACCAAATCAGCGAAAAATTCCTGAACCGGACCTGCATGAACGAGACTCATCTGATTCTCCCCAAAAAAAGGTGTTAAAACTAAGAACTGATAAAAATTATATAACTTTATTTACCCAACGTCAATACTTCCAGCTATTTAAAGGTATGCTATGATAACCATGATGAATAACCAAGAAATTATTGATATTTTTGGGCAAATTATTGAGTATTTGGAAATGGCGCCGGCGAAGAAAGAAACTTCTTACAAGATTTTCGCTTACAAAAAAGCAATTGGTATTTTGCGCGCCTTGCCCGATGACCTTACTAGCATCTACCAAGAAAAGGGATTGGCCGGTATTAAGGCTTTAGGAATTGGCGAAAAGAATGCTAAAAAAATTGAAGAGTACTTAAAAAAGGGAAAAATCAAAGATTTTGAGAAATTACAAGAAGAGAATGCGGTTCGCGCTATTATCACTCATTTTTTCAAAAGTAAAGGCTTGTCCTTGCAAGAATTGAAAGAAAATGCTAAAAAAAGAAAGATAATCTACTCTCGATTCACTAAACCAGCCAAGGAATTACTAGAACTTGCTGGCAGTATTCCCAAAGCCAAAGAAGCCATTGATAAAGTGGCGCTCTGGGCAAATTCGAGAAAACTAGATTACGCCATCGAAACCGTTTTTAAAAAATGGCTAGAATTGGATTCGCTAAAGGCAAAAACGGCTGTTAAAAAACCGTTTTACCAAGGCGATCCCATGATTTTTAGCGAAGCTAAAAAACGATGGTATGTTATTTCAAAAACTGGTGAATGGCTACTCTTCGCCGACAAAGAGTCAGCAATTGAATGGAGAACCATTCAATAATAATTAACCCAATTATACTAATTAACCTAATTGACCTAACTAAATCCTAGAGCCCGAATTACTTTAGAATAATTAGAGCAATCAGAATAATTAGAATAATTTATATAGCAATGTTAACACATACCGATTTAAAAAAGGGAACCCAATTTATTTTCGAAGGACAACCTTGGATTGTTATGGATTCTCTTTTAGTAAAAATGGCTCAACGCCGACCCGTCATCCAAACTAAAATTAAAAACTTGGTAGACGGAAGATTTCAAGAAAAGAACTTTCAACAAGGTGATGTTTTTGAAGAAGCTGAGCTGATTAAAAAGAATATAAAATTTTTGTATTCTAGCAAGGGCGAATATTGGTTCTGCGAAGAAAATAATCCCGCAAAACGATTTTCATTTACCGAAGAAAAACTAGGCAAGCAGGCAAAATTCTTCAAACCCAATTCACTGGTTGAAGGTATTATCTTTAACGAAAATATCATCAACGTGAATGCGCCTATTAAAGTAGCTTTGAAAGTTAAAGAAACTCCACCAGGAGTTAAGGGCGACCGAGCTCAAGGCGGAACAAAAGAAGCAACTTTAGAATCTGGTGCTGTTATTCAAGTTCCCCTCTTTATTGAAGAAGGTGAAGTCATTGAAGTAAACACCGAACTTGGCGAATACGTAAAAAGAGCGAGCGAATAAAAATTTGGGTGCTTAAAAAGCTCCGCCTTTCGGCGGAGCTTTTTAATTACAATGATTTTATGGGAGGTGGGGTTTGTGGGGCAACCGGCGTATTAACAAAAGAACGCTTGATAATTTCGTTTTCTACTAAGGCCTTGGGTTTGCCATATTTTAATTTAGCAATTTTTTTAATAGGTTCTACAATATTGGGCAAACCTTTCTTTGGTGCCAAAGTCTGCATTTTAAATGGCGTGGAAATTTTATTATTCAGCATCATTTTCAAAATCAAATTGAAGTTATCTAGGTTTACTAAATCAAAACGCGAGAACCCAGGTTCAAATTGTTTTTCTAAAAATTCCGCATCTTCAGCGCCAATTCTAAAGGCACCAATCGTTCCCACATTTCCCAAAACCGCATCTTTAATTTGATCGGTTAACTGCGGAATGTACTGGTGCGCCATAATCAAGCTAAGCTTATACTTTCGAGCCTCTGATAAAATAGTTGAAATAGAATCGGTGGTAAAGTTTTGGAATTCATCAATGTACAAATAAAAATCCTTTCTGTCTTCCGCCTTCATTCGCGCGCGCTTCATTGCTGCCATTTGCATTTTGGAAACTAAAATTAATCCTAGCAAAGAAGAATTC